>NZ_JBGCCA010000005.1:0-255212 GCF_041261265.1 Streptacidiphilus sp. MAP12-33 | reverse complement strand
CGCCACCTCCGGATCGAGGTTGTTGTTCAGCATCCGCAGGGCGGCCTCCTGCTGCCAGCCCAGGGTGCTCAGCTCGGTGCCACGCGCGGCACGGATGACGTCAGGTCGGGTCATGTCGAAGTCCTTCTACGCGGTTCGGGCAGCGGAGGTCAGTGCAGGCGGCCGGTGACGGCCTCGGCGGCGGCGAGCGCGCGGCCGTCGGCGACGTACTGGACGGCGGCCTCGATCTCGGGGGCGAGGTAGCGGTCGGTGCCGGGGCCCTCGACGTGCTCGCGCAGGCCGGCGCGGACGGCGCCGGTGGCCGGGGAGGGGGTGAGCGGGGCGCGCAGGTCCAGGGCGCGGGCGGCGGTCAGCAGCTCGATGGCGAGCACCCGGGTCAGCCCGTCGACGGAGCGGCGCAGCTTGCGGGCGGCGGACCAGCCCATGGAGACGTGGTCCTCCTGCATGGCCGAGGAGGGGATGGAGTCGACCGAGGCGGGCGCGGCGAGGCGCTTGAGCTCGGAGACGATCGCGGCCTGGGTGTACTGGGCGATCATGTGGCCGGAGTCGACACCGGGGTCGTCGGCGAGGAAGGCGTTCAGGCCGTGGCTGCGGGCGACGTCGAGCATCCGGTCGGTGCGGCGCTCCGCGACGGAGGCGATGTCGGCGACGGAGATCGCGAGGAAGTCCAGCACACAGGCGACGGGGGCGCCGTGGAAGTTGCCGTTGCTCTCGACGCGGCCGTCGCGGGTGACGACGGGGTTGTCGATGGCGCTGGCGAGCTCGCGGTCGGCGACGGTCTCGCAGTGGGCCAGGGTGTCACGGGCGGCACCGTGGACCTGCGGGGTGCAGCGCAGCGAGTAGGCGTCCTGGACGCGGGTGCAGTTCGCGGGGTCGCGGTGGCTGGCGACGATGGCCGAGTCCGCGAGGACGGCGCGCAGGTTGGCGGCGCTGGCGGCCTGGCCGGGGTGCGGGCGCAGGGCCTGCAGGTCGGCGGCGAAGACGGCGTCGGTGCCGAGCTGGGCCTCGACGCTCATGGCGGCGGTGATGTCCGCGGTGGCGAGCAGGCGGCGCAGGTCGTGGGCGGCCAGCACGAGCATGCCCAGCATGCCGTCGGTGCCGTTGATCAGCGCCAGGCCCTCCTTCTCGCGCAGCACGACCGGGGTGAGGCCCGCGGCGGCCAGCGCCTCGGCGGCCGGGAGGAGCGTGCCCGCGGCGTCGCGGACCTCGCCCTCGCCCATGACGGCGAGCGCGCAGTGGGCCAGCGGGGCCAGGTCACCGGAGCAGCCGAGGGAGCCGTACTCGCGCACGACCGGGGTGATGCCCGCGTTGAGCAGGTCGGCGTAGGCCTGGGCGGTTTCCAGGCGGACGCCGGTGCGGCCGGTGGCGAGGGTGGACAGGCGCAGCAGCATCAGGGCGCGGACGACCTCGCGCTCGACCTCGGCGCCGGAGCCGGCGGCGTGGGAGCGGACGAGGCTGCGCTGGAGCTGGGCGCGGAGCTCAGTGGGGATGTGGCGGGTGGCCAGCGCGCCGAAGCCGGTGGAGACGCCGTAGTGCGGCGTGACGTCGTCGGCGAGGTCCTCGATGACCTTGCGGCTCTGCTTGATCTCCTCCTGGGCGTCCAGGGCGAGCTCGACGACGGCCCCGAGGCGGGCGACGGACACGACTTCGTCGGCGGTGAGGGGGCCGACCCCGATGAGGACCTTGTTCATGGGATCTATGAAGCACCAGGTCAGCAGGGGCACAACAGGGGTTTGCCCGCCCTTGTGTCTGGGATCCCAGACGTTTACGGTGCAACTTGTCTGGGATCCCAGACCCCTCGCGGGATACGCTCGGGCCATGTCGATCGTGCCCGCCGCGGCCCAGGTGCTGGCCGTCCTCCGGTATCTCGCCCGCCAGGCAGCGCCCGTCCCGGCGGCCGCCATCAGCCGCGACGTCGGGCTGCCCCGGTCGACCACCTACCACCTGCTCGACACGCTCGCGGCGGACGGCTTCGTGGTGCACCTGCCGGAGGAGCGCCGCTACGCGCTGGGGGTGAGCGCGTTCGAGCTGGGTTCCGGATACAGCCGCCAGGCACCGTTCCAGCGCCTGGCCCGGGTGCCGCTGGCCCGGCTGGTGGACCGGACCGGCCACAACGCGCACCTGGCCGTGCTGCACGGGCGCGAGGTGCTGTACCTGATCGAGGAGCGCGCGCCGGGCCGGTCGCCGCTGGTCACCGAGGTCGGGGTGCGGCTGCCCGCGCAGCTGACCGCGAGCGGGCGGGCGATGCTCGGGCTGCTGCCGACGGCGCAGGTACGGGCCCTCTTCCCGGACGCGACGGCGTTCGTGCAGCGCACCGAGGTGGGCGGACCACGCTCCCTGACGGGGCTGCGCACCCGGCTGGTGGAGGTCCGGCGCCGCGGTTACGCGACGGAGGAGGGCGAGGTGACGCTCGGCTTCTCGTCCGTGGCGGCCGCGGTCACGGACCGCGCGGGCCATCCGGTCGCCGGGGTGGCGGTGACCTTCGAGTCCGCCGCGCTGGACGCGGGACAGCGCGAGGCGCTGGCCGCCGAGGTGACCCGGACCGCCCGCGAGCTGACCCGTCGCGTCGGCGGACGGCAGGCTGAGGCCCCGCCGTCTTGATCCTCAACTCCCCCTCAAGAAACGGCGAACAGCGCATGCGCTGACCCCCTCGGGGTACCAACGTCCGTACTGACGTGCCAAGTCCGGCGGGGGGTGACGGGTGTTCGGGGACGGTCGTGTGCGCCGGGGTGTCCTGCTGATCTGCGCGGGGATCGGCCTGGGTGTGGCGCTGTGCATCTGGTTCGCGCAGGGCCTGCCGGACTTCCGGGAGAACCTGCTGCTGAACCTGGCTCCGGAGCTGCTCACCACGATGTTCACGCTGCTGGTGATCCAGCCCGTGCTGACCCGGCTGGAGGAGGAGCGGGTGCGCGAGCACCTGCGGCTGGACTACCCGTCGTTCTGCGAGCGGGTGGCCCAGACCGACGACATCGTCTGCGTGCTGGACACCTTCACGTACCTGATCTCCGGCAACACCGCGACGCGATTCGCGGACGCGGCGCGCGGCGCGATCCGGCGCGGCGCGACGGTGCGCGTCCTGCTGCTGGACCCCGACTCGCTGGCGGCCCGCCAGCGCTCGCACGAGCTGAGTGCCGACGTGCGGCGCGAGGTGATGCGCAATCTGCGCGACCTGCGCCGGCTGGAGGCGCAACTGGCGCCCGAACAGCGGGAGCAGTTGCAGGTGCGGGTCTACGCGGCGGCGCCGTCCATCCAGTTGTACCGGTGCGGCGAGCGGCTGATGGTGAGCTTCTTCCCGGTGGACCGGCTCTCGGGCGAGGGGCAGCAGCTGGAGGTGCGGATCACCACGCCGCTCGGCTCCTTCGTCTCCGAGCGGTTCGCCGACCTGTGGGGCCGCTCCCGTTCCGTCGAGGAGGTGCTGACCCGGCACGTGCGGCTCGTCGACGACGAGGGCGGCGGCGCGGGGCGCGTCGAGGACGCCGGGGAGCCGATGTGGCTGGAGTACGTGGAGAGCGAGGACGTTCTCTACCTCAGCGACCAGCGGCTCGTGGTGCGGCTCGCGCGGCAGCGGGACCGGCCGGTGCGGGCGGTCGTGGACGGGCGGGCCGACCAGGAGTTCGAGCTGGAGCTGATCGGGCCGGAGGAGGAGCCGCTGCGGCGACGGCTCGCGGCGGCCTACACCGAGAAGTACGGGGTCGACGCGGAGGTGTTCGTGCGGCTGCGGGCGAGGCCGCGTGCCATCATTGACCACCAGCGTCAGCGGTAGTGACGTCAGAGGCAGTGACAGAGGTTCAGTGCGCGTGGCAGTGCAGAACGGTGAACGGCGGCCGGTCTTCCGGGCTCTCTCCCTCCCCCATCTCGACGCGCTGCTGGCGCGGGCGGGGCTCGACGCGCAGGACCGGGTGCGGGCGCGGGCCGTCGCGGAGGTGCTGCCCTTCCGCACCAACGCGTACGTCGTCGACGAGTTGATCGACTGGGACGCGGCGCCCGACGACCCGCTCTACCGCCTGGTCTTCCCGCAGCCGGACATGCTGCCGCGTGCCGACGTGGACCGCGTCGCGCGGCTGCTGCGCGAGGGCGCCGCGCCGGAGCAGGTGCGCGCCGACGTGCGCGAGATCCGGCTGCGGCTGAACCCGCACCCCGGCGGGCAGCGGGACCACAACACGCCGCTGGTGGACGGCGAACCGGCCGAGGGGCTCCAGCACAAGTACCCGGAGACGGTGCTGTTCTTCCCCCGGCAGGGCCAGACCTGCCACGCCTACTGCTCGTACTGCTTCCGCTGGCCGCAGTTCGTCGGCGAGCCGGACCTGCGGATGGCGAGCGGGGACGCGGCGGCACTGACGGCGTACGTGCGGGCGCACCCCGAGGTGACGAGCGTGCTGATCACCGGCGGCGATCCGCTGATCATGAGCAGCTCGGTGCTGGCCCGCTACGTCGAACCGCTGCTGGACGTCCCGCACCTGGAGTCGGTGCGGATCGGCACCAAGGCGCTGTCCTACTGGCCGCACCGGTTCCTGACAGACCCGGACGCCGACGACCTGCTGCGCCTTTTCGAGAAGGTGGTGGGCAGCGGCCGCAACCTGGCCCTGATGGGCCACTACTCGCATCCGCGCGAGCTGTCCACCGACGCGGCCCAGCGGGCGCTGCGCCGGGTCGCGGGGACGGGCGCGGTGGTCCGCTGCCAGGCGCCGCTGATCCGCGGCGTCAACGACCGGGCGGAGGACTGGGCGCTGCTGTGGCGACGGCTGGTGGCCCTGGGCGCGGTGCCGTACTACCTGTTCGTGGAGCGGGACACCGGCCCGCAGGACTACTTCGCCGTGCCGCTGGCCCGCGCGTACGAGCTCTTCCGGGAGGCCTACGCGCAGGTCTCCGGCCTGGCCCGGACGGTGCGGGGGCCGATCATGTCGGCGACGCCCGGCAAGGTGCAGGTGGACGGCGTGACGGAGCTCGGCGGGCGGCGCGCGTTCGTGCTGCACTACGTCCAGGCCCGCGATCCCGGGCTGGTCGGGCGCCCGTTCTTCGCCGCGTACGACCCCGACGCGCGTTGGCTCACCGACCTCAAGCCCCTGGACGGGGAGGGCTCCCTGCCGGGCGTGGGGTGACGGACGGTCACCCGGCCCCGTGGTGTGCGAGGCGGTGCGCGGACGCCGGGCGGTTGTCAGTGCCGCCGGGTACGTTCGTCCCAGAACGGGAGGAGAGCACCATGGCCACCTACACACTCGTTCCGGGCGCCGACGGGCGCGCCTGGTTCTGGCACCGCCTGGTGCCCGAGCTGCAAGCGCGCGGACACCGGGTGATCACGCTGGACCTGCCGGCCGAGCCCGACGCCGGGCTCGACGCGTTCGCCGACGCGATCTGCGCGGCGGTGGTCGGCGGCACCGGGCGCCCGGAGAGAGCGGACCCGCTGGTCCTGGTGGCGCAGTCGCTGGCCGGGTTCTCCGTGCCCGTGGCCTGCGAGCGGCTGCCGGTGCCGGTCTCCGAGCTGGTGCTGCTGAACGCGATGGTCCCCGCGCCGGGCGAGACGGCAGGACAGTGGTGGGAGAACACCGGCCAGGCGCAGGCACGCTCCGCCTACGCGGAGGCCACCGGCCGTGGCGTCGCCCCGGAGTTCGACCTACGGGAGGACTTCTTCCACGACGTGCCGCCCGAGGTGACGCAGGAGGCCCTCTCCGTCGGCGGCTCCGCACCGCCCGCCGCACTGTTCGAGCAGCCGTGGCCGCTGCCGCGCTGGCCGGACGTCCCCACCCGGTTCCTGCAGGGCCGGGAGGACCGCTTCTTCCCCTTGGAGTTCCAGCGCCGGGTGGTGCGCGAACGGCTCGGTCTGGAGGTGGAGGAGATCCCCGGCGGCCATCTGGCCGCGCTCAGCCGCCCGCGCGAGCTGGCGGACCACCTGGTGCGCAGGGCGGCGGGTTCCGCATGAGAAACCCCTTCAAATCCGGCGCCGCGCGCGTGGCGGTCGCGCGTTCCGGGCACCGCTTGGGGAGGAGGGGGCGCTAGCACGGAGGTGGCGCCATGAGGTGGAGTGCGGCTGGTCTGACCGCGTGCGCGGTCGCGGTGGCTCTCGGCACGGCCGGATGCACGTTCACGACGTCCGCGCATCGGACGTCGTCCGGGTCGTCGAGCTCCTGGGGCTCGTCGGGGTTCTCGGGGTCCTCCACGACTCCCGTGAACCCCTCGACGCCCACGCCGTCGCAGAGCCCGCCCGCGACGCAGAGCGGGTCGGGGACGCGGTCGCTCGCGCAGGTCGCGGCGGGCAGCGTCGACCTGGTCAGCGAGCAGGGCCTGGACGGGACCGAGGCGGCGGGCACGGGGATCGTGCTCACGGCCGACGGCATGGTGCTGACCAACAACCACGTCATCAGCGGAGCCACTTCGCTGACCGGCGTGGACATCGGCAACGGGCGCAGCTACACCGCCTCCGTGATCGGCTACGACCGCAGCCACGACCTCGCCCTGGTCCAGCTGCACGGAGCCTCCGGCCTCACGACGCTGCCGCTGGCCCCGAGCGCCAAGGTCGCCGTCGGGGACGCGGTGACCGCGCTCGGCAACGCGGGCGGACGCGGTGGGCAACCGGCCCAGGCCTCCGGCTCGGTCACCGCGCTCGGCCAGCAGATCGTCGCCACCGACCAGGGCAGCGGCAGCTCGGAGCAGCTCGACGGCCTGATCCAGGTCGACGCGCCGATCCAGGCCGGGGATTCGGGCGGTCCGCTGGTGAACTCCGCCGGGCAGGTGATCGGGATCGACACCGCGGCGTCGGTCGGCTACCGGTTCAGTTCGGCGCCCACCCAGGGCTTCGCCATCCCGGCGGCCCAGGCGCAGGCCACGGCGGACGCGATCGCCGCCGGCCGGGCCTCGGCGACGGTGCACATCGGCGCGACGGCGTGGCTGGGCGTCGCGATCGACACCTCGGGCCAGTCGGGCGCGGGCGGCGGCCTCGGCGGGGGTGGTGGCGGGGGTGCGGGCAGTGGCGCGGCCGCCGGCGCGACGATCGTCCAGGTCGTCTCCGGATCGCCCGCGGAGAACGCGGGCCTGAGTGCGGGCGACGTGATCACCGCGGTCGACGGCTCCGCGGTCACCGACCCCACCGGCCTCACCACGCTGCTCGACCGGCACCACCCCGGTGACAGCATCACCCTCGGCTGGACGGACGCCTTCGGCCAGTCGCACTCGACCAGCCTCCAGCTCGGCTCCGGCCCCGCGGGCTGAGGACGGCCGACCTCGGGGGGTACGCGCGGCGCCACCGGGCGGCGGATCTCCGCCGCCCTTCGTGGGTTTGAAGCGGCCGCGATCTTACTGCCTGGATCTTCGGCGTTTCCGGGGGGGTTCCGCGCCTGTTAACACGGCGTCGGTTTCCACCAGGCCATTGACCTGCTGCAAACAACTCTGCTTCGCTACACCACGGTCAGTGGTGCACCGCTCGCCCGCACCACCCCAGTACCTCCTCAAGCACGTGTCCCAACCCGCCAGTTGGCGTTCCCTCGGTCCAGTACCCCCGGACCCGGCACGCCCTGGCCGGCCGACGCCGCCCCGACCGGGGACGGTGTGGAGCGCAGAGAGGATCAACACGACCATGGGTCACCCCCGCCAGCGTGGCACGAGCCACAAGCTCCTGACCGGACTCGCCGCCTCGCTGACCCTCGTCACCGGTGCCGCGCTCGTCGCGGCGCAGGCGCCCGCCGCCATGGCCGCGAGCGGATCGCACGCATCCGCGCAGCAGAACCCCTACGCCCCGGCCTTCCAGCACCCCTACCGCCACGGTGCCGTCCCCACCCGTGACGCCGGCGCGAAGATGAAGGCCTGGGCCTCCACCCACGCCACGACCACCACCGGCCCGGAGACCCTCTCCTACGGCGGCGGCATCGACGGCATCGGCGTCAACAGCGGTCACGCCAAGGTCTACCTGGTCTTCTACGGCACCCAGTGGGGCACCAAGGGAACGGACGCGAACGGCAACGCCACGTTCACCAAGGACCCGGACAAGGCGGCCTCCGCCGCGCAGCAGATGTTCAAGGGCATCGGCACCGGCGGCGAGACGTGGTCCGCGGACCTGACCCAGTGGTGCGACGGCCCGAACGTCTCCGCGGGCGCGACGAGCTGCCCGAGCAACGCCAACTTCATCCCGTACCAGACGGGTGGCGTGCTGGCCGGTGTCTGGTACGACAACTCCAAGTCGGAGCCCACCAAGGCCACCGGCCACCAGCTGGGCGTGGAGGCCGTCAACGCGGCCGCCCACTTCGGCAACACCACCGCCGCGTCCAACCGCAACGCCTACTACGTGATCCTCTCGCCCCACGGGACGGACCCCGACAACTACAAGAGCCCGACCCAGGGCTACTGCGCCTGGCACGACTACAACGGCGACACCACCCTCACCGGTGGCGCGGTCACCTCGCCCTACGGTGACATCGCGTTCTCGAACCAGCCGTACAACATGGACCTGGGTGCGAGCTGCGGCGTCGGCTTCGTCAACTCCCCCGGCACCCTCGACGGGTACACCATGACGCTGGGCCACGAGTGGCACGAGATGATGTCCGACATGAACCCGGCGGGCGGCTGGACCAACAACACCGGCAGCTCGTACAACGGCGAAGAGAACTCCGACGAGTGCGCCTGGCTCAACCCCGGCACCGCCGGCGGCGCCGCGAACATCAAGTTCGGCACCTTCGGCACCTACGCCGAGCAGTCGAGCTGGTCGAACGACACCAACAGCTGCGCGATCTCGCACGCGATCCTGCACTGACGCACCACGGCGAGCAACGGCCGGGGTGGGCGCCAGCCCACCCCGGCTTTCGCCTGTCGCCACCCGGGTGAGGTGGCCGGACTTGCTTAGTAAATGCCCATTCACTACGTTGGTGAACAGCCATTCACCAACGTAGGGGGACGCCGCATGCCCACCTCCGCGCCCGCGCGCAGCACCGCCCTGGACCGCCCGACACCCGCCGGGCGCGCCGTCCTCGGTGTGCTGGCCTTCGCCGGGGTCGCCGCGACGCTCGTGCAGACCTCGATCGTCCCGCTGCTGCCCGCGCTGCCCCGCCTCACGCACGCCTCCCCCACCCAGGTGGGATGGCTGGTGACGGTGACGCTGCTGGCCGGGGCCGTGGCGACGCCGCTGCTGGGCCGGGCCGGGGACCAGTTCGGACGGCGCCGGATGATGCTGCTCTCGCTCGCGCTGCTCACCCTCGGGTCCGTCGCGTGCGCGCTCACCTCGGACATCACGCTGCTCGTCGCGGCCCGCGCGGTCCAGGGCGCCGGGGCCGGGGTGATCCCGCTCGCGATCAGCCTGCTGCGTGCGCGGCTGCCGGCCGAGCGGGTCGGCTCGGGAGTGGCGTTGATGAGCTCCACGGTCGGGATCGGCGCGGCCCTCGGGCTGCCGCTGGCCGCCCTGCTCGTCCAGCGCTTCGACTGGCACTGGATGTTCTGGGCGACCAGTGCGGTCGCTGCGGCGGCGCTGGCCGGTGTCGCCCGGGTCGTCCCGGAGGACCGGCCCTCCGCCGCGCGCGGCGTGCGCTTCGACTGGCTCGGTGCGATCGGCCTCTCCACCGCGCTGACGGCCCTGCTGCTGGCCCTCTCGCAGGGAGCGGCGTGGGGCTGGACCAGTGCGGGCGTCCTTGGCTCCGCGGGCGCGGCCGTGCTGGTGTCCGCGCTCTGGAGCCGTCGCCAACTGCGCACCGAGCAACCGCTGGTGGACCTGCGGTTGACCACCGCGCGCAGCGTGCTGCTGCCGCACCTGGCCGCGTTGCTGGCGGGCTTCTCCTTCTACGCCAACTCGCTGGTGACGGTGCAACTCGTCCAGGAGCCGCGCAGCACCGGCTTCGGCCTGGGCCTCTCGGTCGCCGAGGCGGGCCTGTGCCTGTTGCCGACCGGTCTGGTGATGGTGGTCTTCGCCCCCGTCTCCGCCCGGTTCTCCCGCGCCCGTGGACCCAAGGCCACCGTCGCCCTCGGCAGCGCGGTCATCACCCTCGGCTATCTGCTGCGCATCGCGGACAGCCGTGCGCTGTGGGCGGTCCTGCTCGGCGCGGCCGTGGTCTCCGTCGGCACGGCGCTGGTCTACTCGGCACTGCCGCTGCTGGTGATGGCCGCCGTCCCCGCGGCCGACACCGCCGCCGCGAACGGCATCAACGTGCTGATGCGCACCATCGGTCAGGCCCTGTGCAGCGCGGCCGTCGCGCAGGCGCTCAGCGGCGGCACGCTGAGGGGCTATCAGACCGCGTTCGCGCTGGCCGGGGCCGTCGCCCTGGTAGCGTGCGCGGGCAGCGCCCTGCTCCCCGGCCGTACCGGAGCCACCGGCGCGCTGCCCGGGCAGACCGTGGTTCCCGCGAAGGAGGGCCAGGCATGACGCGTCGGCGCGACCCCGAGGCGCGGCGTACCGCGATCCTCGACGCCGCCCGCTACTGTTTCGGCCGCCACGCCTACGCCGACACCACCGTCGGCGAGATCGCCGAGCGAGCCGGCGTCAGCCCGGCCCTGGTCATCAAGTACTTCGGCTCCAAGGAGCAGTTGTTCCAGCGGGTCTTCTCGTTCGCGGACGACGCCGCCGCGCTGCTGGACGCGCCGCTGGAGGAGCTCCCCCGCCACATGGTGCTGCGCGTGCTGGCCGTGCAGCGCGGCGAGGCACGCGACCCGATCCTGCGGATCGCGTTCTCGCGTCAGCACGAGGACCAGGGCGAGCAGGCACGCGCCGACTTCAAGGCCACGGTGGTCGGCGGCCTCGCCGCACGCCTCACCGGGCCGGACGCCGCGCTGCGCGCCGAACTCGCCGTCGGGGTCCTGCTGGGTCTGGGCGCCCTGCTCGCCATGGTGCAGGCGGACGAGCTCGGCCGGCTCGCCCCGGACGAGGTCGTGGGTCGTTACGAGCCGCTGCTGGCCCCGCTGCTGCTCCCACCGGGCCCCTCGGCGCCCTGACCGCCCCGCCCGCGGCGCCGGGTCGCTGAGCTGCGATGATGGCGCCTCGTCGGGGAACGGGAGCAGGCATGCGGCGGCCGGTGGTGGCACGGGCGGGACGGTTCGAGGACGGGGCCTGCCGGCATCTGCTGGTGTGGCGCGCCGGACCGGGCTGGCGGATGGTCAGCAGCGCGGTCCTCGGTGGCGGCGTCGGCCCGCGCGGCTGGGTGCTGAACGCGCAGGTGCGGCCCGGCTACGGCCGGATGGACCCCGAGCGCCACCTGGCCGAGCTCGCCGCGGCGCAGGACCTCGCCGGCGACGGCGTCGGGCTGATGACGGCGGCTCAGGTCGACGAGGTCACCTGGGCCGAGGACGAGGGTGCCACCGCCGTCGTCACGACGGGGATCGGCGTGCCCACGTGGGCGGCCGCCCCCGTGCCCGCGGGCGGCTCGGCGAACGGGTTCCGGCCCGGGACGATCAACATCCTCGCGGTGGTCCCCGCGCCGGTGTCGGACGCCGGGCTGGTCAATCTGCTGGCCACCGCGACCGAGGCGAAGGTGCAGGCGCTGCTCGACGCCGGTTACGACTGCTCCGGCACACCGTCGGACGCGGTGTGCGTGGCGGTCCGGGAGGCGGCGCCGGGCGAGACGGCGGACCTCTTCGGCGGGCCGCGCTCGCTCTGGGGCGCGCGGGTGGCGCGCGCCGTCCACGCCGCGGTGCGGGAGGGCGCCGAGCGGGACCGCGAACGCCGCAGGCACGGCGAGCCCGCCGTCCACCCCGGCCCGAGCGCGGCCTGCGCGATCGCGGACGTCCTCGCCCCGCTGCCGGATGCCGTTCCGCCCGGCGCGTTCCACCGTCCGGTCAGGGCGCCGGACGCGTGCACGGCTACGGTGGCCGGATGAGCGACTTCGCGCGGCCGCGCGCCGTCGTCGACGACCAGGGCACCACGCTCGATCTCGGCCGGGTCGAGCGGGTGGTCTCGCTCGTTCCCTCCCTCACCGAGGCGATCGCCGTCACCGCACCCGGCTTGCTCGTCGGCGCGACCGACTGGTGCAGCCACCCGGTCGGCCTGGAGGTCGCCCGGGTCCGGGGGACCAAGAACCCGGACGTCGCGGCGATCGTGGCGCTGCGGCCGGATCTGGTGGTGGCCAACGAGGAGGAGAACCGCGCCGCCGACCTCACCGCGCTGCGGGCCGCGGGCGTGGCCGTCTGGGTCACCGAGGTGCGCACCCTCGACCAGGCGTTCCGCTCACTGGAGCGGCTGCTGACCGTGGCCTGCGGGCTGCCGGTGCCGGGGTGGCTGGACGAGGCGAGGCGGGCCTGGGCCGCGCCCGCGTCCCCGTTCCGGTTCCCGTTCCCAGGAGGTCCGCGACGTGCGGTGGTACCGATCTGGCGCCGCCCGTGGATGGTCCTCGGCCGGGACACCTTCGCCGGCGACCTGCTGCGGCGCCTGTCCGTCGAGCAGCTCTACGCCGACCACGCCGAGCGCTATCCCGCCGTCCCCCTCGACAGCCTGCGGGCGAGCGGCGCGAACCTGGTGGTGCTGCCGGACGAGCCCTACCGGTTCACCGCCCCCGACGGGCCCGAGGCCTTTCCCGGCCTCCCGGCGGCGCTGGTCAGCGGTCGCCACCTGACCTGGTACGGGCCTTCGCTGCGGGAGGCTCCCGCCGTCCTCACCGCGCAGTTGGCGCGGGCAGAGATCGCCGCTCCGGAGCGTTGAGAGCAGCAGGCGGCAGGCGGCAGGCGGCAGGCGGCACGGGAATGCGTCGCCAGGTGCCGGTGTTGTGAGGGGCGGAAGATGCAAACGACTTCCATTTCACATAGGAAGGCAGGCAGCGTCCATGGCCCGCAGTGAACTGCGCCCCGTCATCAAGCTCCGCTCCACCGCCGGCACCGGCTTCACCTACGTGACCCGCAAGAGCCGCCGCAACGACCCCGACCGCATGGTCCTGCGCAAGTACGACCCGGTCGCGGGCCGCCACACGGAGTTCCGCGAGGAGCGCTGACCGCAGCGGCACCCGTGTCCGGACCACTCCGCATCCGGGCAACCTCGCAACCTCGCATCCGACCGAGAGGAACCACGAGATGAAGAACGGCATCCACCCCGCCTACCGCACCGTGGTGTTCCGCGACCGCGCGGCCGGCACAGCCTTTCTCACCCGGTCCACCGCCACCAGTGCGAGGACCGTCGAGTGGGCGGACGGCGCCACCTACCCCGTCGTGGACGTCGAGGTCTCCTCGGCGAGCCACCCCTTCTACACCGGCAACGCCCGCGTCATGGACTCCGCCGGCCGCGTGGAGCGCTTCGAGCGCCGCTACGGCCGCCGCTGACCACACCCCCGGGGGGCCGAACCGCCCCGGCTGGCCTTATGGCAGCCGGGGCGGTTCTCGCGCGTCAAGCGGACGGCGTCCGCGCGGACCGGACGCCCATCCACTGTTCGGCGCCCCAGGCCTGGAAGTGTCGCACCTCGGTGAACCCCAGCTTCGCCGCCAGGCGCATCGAGCGATCGTTGGCGGTCTGGGTGCGGAGCACCACCGGCTCGCCGGGGCGCGCGTCGGAGTACCAGCCGAGCACCGCGGCACACGCCTCGGCGGCGTACCCGTACCCCCAGGCCTCGGGCAGGAAGAGGTAGCCGAGCTCGGCCTCCCCGTCATCCTCACGAACGCCACTGCGACGCTCCGCGTCGCGCCGGTTGAGCTCGACGGTGCCGATCATGGCGCCGTCGCGTTCGACCACGAAGAGGCCGGGGCGGCTCTCGGGCGTCTCGGGCAGGGTGCTCTCGAGCTCGTCACGCGATCGGGGTCCACCGAGGTAGGTGTTCACCGCCGACGACGCGAGCAGGTCGATGATCGTCGCGCGGTCCCGGGCGTCGGACTGGCGCAGCACGAGCCGCCCGGTCCTGATCGGGGCGGGCGGCCAGGCGAGGGGCTCCGGTTGTTCCGGTTCGGCCACGGGGACGTCTGCCTCATGCCGGGCGCCCGGCCCGATCCTGTTGCCACGCATCACCCGACCCTACTACCGCGGCGCCCGCACGATCAGCGGCGGGCGCCGGCCGGCAGCGCGGCGTGGGGCAGGACCAGCGGGCCGTCCGCGCCGAGGAACTCCTGGGCCGGCGGGTCGAAGTGACGCTTCGCCTCCGCGCGGACCGCCTCGGGCCGCCCCTGAAGCAGCACGCCGACGGAGCCCAGCCCCGCCGCGGCGCCGCTCCACCGCTCCTCGGCGGGGGCCCGGTGGTCCCACCGCAGCATGCGGCAGACCGGCCGCTCGGCACGATCCGCCCACATCCGGCGCTCACCCGCGTCGAACGCGTTCACCGCGCCACTCCCCCTCGCTCCCCCTCACTCCGGCTCCGACCCGCTCTCCGCCAGCTCCTTGATCGCGTCGAGGCGCTGTTCCCACACCGCCGCGAGCGTAGCCATCCACTGGCCGGTCTGCCTGAGCGGCTGGAGATCGGCCTCGTAACGGACCTCCCGGCCGATCCGGCGCGCCCGCACCAACCCGGCGCGCTCCAGCACGGACAGGTGCTTGGCCACCGCCTGGCGGGTCACGGGCAGACGCGCGGCCAGGGACGTCGAGGTGGCGCCGCCCTCGCGGGCGATGACGGCGAGCACCTCGCGCCGGGTCGCGTCGGCCAGCGCGAGCAGCACGTCCTCCGGCGCCCGGCCGGGCTCGGCGGTGTCGCTCATACGCGGGTCTGCTCGCAGCCCGTGCGCAGTTCGTCCAGCTTGCCGGGCCAGTTGACGCTGTTCGCGAGGTGGCGCTCGGCGGCGGCCTCATCGGGGAGGGCGAGACGCGCGAAGCCGCTCTCGACCATGGTCAGCCGGGTGCTTCCCGAGGTCTCGCCCTCGGTCAGCGTGAACTCGACCAGCGTGGAGTTGGTGGCGTCCGGCTCCACGCCCGCGGCGCCCTGGGACCACCGCCAGGACAGCGCGCGCGGCGGCTCGACGGTCTCGATCCGCGCCGGGAGGACGCCGTGGACCCCGTGGTCGAACACCAGCAGGCCACCCGGGCGCAGGTCGATCCCGACCGCCTCCCCGCTGCCGAACCACCGTCCGAGAAAGGCGGGTTCGGTCAACACGGACCAGACCCGCGTCACGGGGGCCTGGATCACGATGGTGCGCTCGATCAGGTCGGGGATCACGGCAACCTCACTCACTCGCCTCGTCGGAACGAACGTGCTACCGAACGGTTGCACATCCGCGACCCATCGCGCAACCAAAAGGTTGCACCAGGCGAAAGCGCTCCCGGTGCGCCCCATGATCGGATAGCGTGCGCGACCGTGGGTCAACTCATCGTGATCAGGCACGGCCAGACCGAGTGGAGCCTGTCCGGCCGGCACGCGGGGCGGACCGACGTCCCGCTGACCGCCGCGGGCGAGGCCTCGGCCAGGGCTCTCGCCCCGCGCCTGGCGCACCGCCGTCCGGTCGCGGTGTTCACCAGCCCGCTGAGTCGCGCCGCGCGGACGGCGGAGCTGGCCGGCCTGACGGACGCCCAGCCCGATCCCGACCTGCTGGAGTGGGACTACGGCGGCTACGAGGGCCTGACCGCCGACCGGATCCGCGCGTCACGGCCGGGCTGGGACCTGTGGCGCGACGGCGTCGTCCCGGGCGACGCCGATCACCCGGGCGAGCAGCTCGCCCACGTGGCCGCCCGCACCGACGCCTTCCTGGAACGCGCCCGCCCCCTGCTGCGCGACGGCGACGTCGCCGTCGTCGCCCACGGCCACCTGGCCCGCATCCTCACCGTCCGCTGGCTCGGCCTCGACCCCTCCGCGAGTCGCCTCCTCGGCCACCCGCACCCGGGCACGCTCAGCTTCCTGGCGACCGAAGAGGACGGACAGCCCTTCCTCGACGCGTGGAACGTCCCGTAGGGCCGAGGTCCGGGTACTCCCGGCGCGGAGACCGTCCTGCCGGGGAACGCCCTCCTGGTCGCGCGCTTCCCCGACGAGGACCCTGGCTTGGAGCCGGGCTTGGAGCCGGGCCTGAAGCCGGGCATCGGCAGGGAGTCAGCCGAAGACGGCGTCGCGGGCGAGGTCCAGGGCGGTGAGGACGGCGCCCTGGAGGACCGGGTTGCCGTCGACCGCGGTGGCGTGCACCTCGGTCGGCACCGGGACGAGGCCGGACAGGTGGGCGGAGACGGCGTCGGCGAGGTCCGCGCCACCCGTGCGGCCGGCCGCGCCGCCCAGGACGACGAGGCCGGGGTCGAGAACGGCGACCATCGCCGCCGCCCCGCGCGCGACCTGGCGTGCGTACCGGTCGAAGCCGGGCCCGCCCGGCCGGACCGCGGGGGTGAGCGCGCAGCACAGGTTGTCCCCGTCGAGTTCCAGATGGCCCACTTCGCCCGCGCCGCCGGAGACGCCGCGGCGGACCCGGCCGCCGAGCACCACCGCGCCGCCGACGCCCTCGTCCAGCCAGAGCAGGACGAAGTCCTCCCGGCCGCGGGCGGCCCCGGCGCGGTGCTCGGCCACGGCGGCGAGGTTGACCTCGTTCTCCAGCACCAGCCGCTCCACCCCCAGCAACTCCTGGACCCGGTCCGGCACCTGCGGGTCCCAGCCGGACACCCCCATGTCGCAGGCCCCGTCGGAGCGGCCGGTGTGCGGGTGGACCATCCCTGGCGCGCCGAGGACGGCGGCGTGCAGCGACCGCCCGCGCGCCGCCTCGGTGACGGCCTCGCGGATGCTCCGCACGAGGTCGGCCGAGGCGGGGCGCTCGGCCCGGCCCACCACCGTGCCCGCCAGGTCCGCGACGGTGACGAAGGTGCCGCTGCGGCGGATGTCGACGCCGGCGACATGGGCCTGCTCCCCGACCAGCCGGTAGAGGCGGGCGTTGGGGCCGCGCTTCTCCTCCCCGGTCTCGCCGCAGGGCCGCACCAGGCCGCCCGCACTCAGCCGTTCGATCAGGTCCGCCACCGTCGGCCGGGACAGGCCGGTCAGGGTGCGCAACTGCGGTGCGCTCAGTGGGCCGTGTTCGAGCAGCAGGTCGAGCGCGAGCCGGTCGTTGATCGCGCGCGCCAGGGCCGGGGTGGCGGTCTTCATGCGGGCATCGTAGCGCCAACAGGCAGGGTCCCTGCATATTCCTCTTTCTATCAGGGACCCTTCCTGTTAGTTTCTGACCGTGACTCACCATCGCGCCATCGCGCTGCTGTTCGCTGTCCACGGAGTCGCCGCAGGCTCCCTCTACAGTTCGCTCCCCTGGCTCCAGGGCCATTTCGGGCTGAGCGCCGGGACGCTGGGGCTGGTGCTGCTGTGCCAGCCGATCGGCGCCTTCGTCGCCATGCCCACCGCCGCCCGGCTCGCCCACCGGATCGGCGAGCGCCGCGCCACCGGGCTGCTGATCGCCCTGTGGGTGCTGCTGCTGCCGGTGCCGGTCCTGGTGCCGGGCCAAGCCTGGCTCTACGCGGCCTTCGCCGTCTTCGGCATGCTCGCCGGCATGAGCGACGTCGTCATGAACGGGCAGGGCGTCAGTATCGAGCGCCGACTCGGCCGTTCGATCATCTCCGGCCTGCACGGGCTCTGGTGCACCGGCAGCCTGATCGCCGGCGCTCTGGGCATCCTCGCCGCCCGGCTGGACGTCGACCCGCGGCTGCGGCTGCTCGTCGTCGCCGCCGCGCTGCTCCCCCTCGCCGCCTTGGGCGCGCGCGGCCTGCCCGCGGACGCCCCGCGCGGCCTCGCCCAGGCCGGTCCGCCGCCGCGCCGCTTCGTGCTGCCCGGCCGGGCCGTCCTGGCGATCGGCGCAGTCGGCTTCTGCGGCACCTTCGTCGAGGGCGCGACCGGCAGCTGGTCCGGCGTCTACCTGACCCGGGTCGCCCACGCCGGACCCGCCCTGGCCACCGCCGGGTTCACCCTGTTCAACCTCGCCATGGCGCTGACCCGGCTGTCGGGCGACCGGGCGGTGCGGCGCTTCGGCGCGGTCGCCGTGGTCCGCGTCGGAGCCTCGGCCGCCGTGGCCGGCGGCCTGCTGGTGGTGACCGCGCCCGACGCCTGGGTCTGCGTCCTCGGACTGGCCCTGATCGGCGCGGGCATCGCCCTCAACGTGCCGCTGGTCTTCAGCGCCGCCTCCCGGGTGCACGCGTCCCCGGGCGAGGGTGTGGCAGGGGTGGCCACGCTGACCTACGCGGCCTCCCTGGTCTCCCCGCCGATCGTAGGCGCGATCGCCGGGGGGCTCTCCTACCCGGCGGCCTTCGTGCTGATCACCGCCTTCGCCGCGGCCATGCTCCCCCTGGCGGGACGCCTGCGTCCGACCCCGGCAGCCCCGGCGGAGTCCGCCGCGCAGACGCCCGGTGACCTGGTCACCCGCTGACCGGATCCGCTCCCTAGATCCGCTCCGGGGCTTCGATGCCCAGCAGGGAGAGACCGAGGGTCAGCACCCGGGAGGTGAGGGCGGAGAGGGCGAGGCGGGAGGAGCGGGTGGACCGGGTGTCGGCGGACAGGACGGGGCAGGCCGCGTAGAAGGCGGAGAAGGCGGCGGCCGTGGCGTGGAGATGGGTGCAGAGGCGGTGCGGGGCGTGGTCGCGGACGGCGGCGGTGAAGGCCGCCGGAAACTGGAGGAGGGTCAGCAGGAGGGCGCGTTCGCGCGGGTGGGTGGGGTGGATCGGGGTGGATGCGGCGAGCGGGCTGCCGGCGCGGCGGAGGAGGGAGTGGACACGGCAGTTGGCGTACTGGAGGTAGACGGCGGTGTTGCCGTCCATCGCGAGCATGCGGTCCCAGGCGAAGGCGTAGTCCTTGCGGCGGTCGTGGGAGAGGTCCGCGTACTTGACCGCGCCGATCCCCACCGCGCGGGCGACCTCGGCGCGCTGGGCGTCCGTCAGTCCCTCCCGGTGTTCCGCGATGCGCCCCGCGTGGTCGATCGCCTCGACCAGCAGGTCGACGAGCTTGACCGAGGTACCCGCGCGGGTACGGATGGTGCGGCCGTCCTCGCCCAGGACCGAGCCGAAGGCGATGTGCTCGGCGTGGTGCCCGGCGGTGAGCCAGCCGGCCGCGCGCAGGACGGCGAAGACCATGGCGAAGTGCTGTGACTGCGGCGCTCCCACCACGTAGAGGAGGTCGTCGGCGCCACGCTCCTCGATCCAGTAACGGGCGGTGGCCAGGTCCGTGGCGGCGTAGCCGTAGCCGCCGCCGCGCTTGCGGACGACCATGGCCTGGGGGTCACCGTCGCGGTTGGTGAAGCCCTCCGGGAAGGCGCAGATCGCGCCGCCGCTGACGGTGACCAGGCGCTTGGTGCTCAGCTGCTTCACCAGGTCCGCCAGGAACGGGTTGTAGAAGCTCTCGCCGTGCACGTCGGCGGGGGTGAGCGCGATGCCCAGCAGGGCGTAGACCTGCTCGAAGTGGCGGGCCGAGTCGTCCACCAGCCGCCGCCACAGGGTCAGCGTCTCCTGGTGGCCGCCCTGGAGCAGGACGACGCGGCGGCGGGCGCGGGCGGCGAAGTCCGGTTCGGCGTCGAACCTCTTGCGGGCCTCCTGGTAGAAGGCGTTCAGGTCCTGAAGGGGCGCGGGGGTGTCGCCGAGGCCCTCGTCGGCAAGGTGCTCGATGAGCATGCCGAAGGGCGTGCCCCAGTCGCCGATGTGGTTGTGCGGGACGACCTCGTGGCCGGCGAAGCGCAGCATCCTGCTGATGGCGTCGCCGAGCACGGTCGAGCGCAGATGGCCGACGTGCATCTCCTTGGCGACGTTGGGGCTGGAGTAGTCGATCGCGATCCGGCGCGGGTGCTCGACCGGCGGGACGCCGAGCCGGGGGTCGGCCAGGAGAGCGGCGGCGCTCGTGGCGAGGCAGCCCGGGGTGAGCACCAGGTTGACGAAGCCTGGGCCGGTGACCGTCGGCGGCTCCACCAGGTCGGCCGCGTCCAGCCGCGCCACGAGGTCGGCGGCGATGTCGCGCGCGTCGCGGCCGGTGGCGCGGGCCAGGCTCATCGCGACGTTGCTCTGGTAGTCGACGCCGGCCGCCCTCGAGGGACGGACCTGCGCCTGCTCCGGGGAGATGGGCAGGTCCAGGGCCGCGTGGACGGCCGCGGCCACCCGCCGGGCCAGTTCGACGCTCACGTCAGCGTGCACCACTTGTCACGACCTCCTGGTCCGTGTCGGGCTCGGTCGGGGCGTCAGGACGGTTGCGCGGGGGCAGGACCGCGGCTGCGGCCGGGAGGGCGACCACCGCCGCGCAGGCCAGCGCGGCGAGGTGGAGTCCGCCGACGAAGGCCGGCCGGGCCAGGATGTACCGACCCGACGCCACGGCGTCCGCGAGCGGCACGCGCACCCGGCCGCTGTACGCGGCGTCGGCGATGCTGCCGATCAGCGCCACGCCGAGCGCGCCGCCGACCTCGAAGGCCGTCTCGGAGACGGCCGCCGCCGCACCCGCGCGGTCCGGTGGGACGGCGTCGACCGCGGCGCGGTTGGTGACCGCGACGCCGAGCCCGGCGCCCGCGCCGAGGACGAGCAGCGGCGGCAGCACCGACGGGTAGGCGGACGCCACACCCACCGGCAGGTAGAGCAGACAGCCGAGCGCCATCAGCCCCAGGCTCGTGGTGACGACCCGGCGGTGGCCCCACGCCTCGACGGCCGGGGCTGCCGCCGCGCCCCCGAGCACCGCCGCCAGGGCGCCGGGCAGCCCGGCCAGGCCCGACCGCAACGGCGACCAGCCCAGCACGAGTTGGAAGTACTGCGCGAAGAGCAACGACAGCGCCGCCGTGACGAACAGGGCGACGAACGCGACCGCCACCGACAGCGCGTACGACCGCCGCCGGAACAGCCGCAGGTCCAGCAGCGGTGCGGCAAGGCGCCGCTGCCGCCGGACGAACGCCGCCAGCGCGCCCGCTCCCAGCGCCCCGGCGAGCGGCACCCACAGGCCCGCGAACCCGCTGCGGACGCCCTCCGTGACGGCGTGGACTGCCGCGACCAGCCCGACCACGGACAGCACCACGCTGGGGAGGTCCAACCGCCCCGGCGCGGGATCACGCGACTCGGGCAGCACGAGCGGTCCGGCGACCAGCACCACGGCGCACACCGGCACGTCGACCAGGAAGACCGATCCCCACCAGTAGTGTCCGAGCAACAGCCCGCCCACGACCGGGCCGAGGCCGAAGCCGGCGACCGAGGCGGCGCTCCACAGGCCGACCGCCGTGGCGCGCTCGGCCTGATCGGTGAAGACGGCGCGCAGGATCGACAGGGTGGACGGCATGATCGTGGCTCCGGCCAGCCCGAGCACCGCTCGGGCCGCGATCAGCCAGGCCGGGCTCGGCGCGAACGCGGTGGCCGTGGAGGCGAGCGCGAAGAGCGCCGTGCCGAGCAGCAGCAGGCGTCGACGGCCGATCCGGTCGCCGAGGTTGCCCATGGTGACGAGCAGGCCGCCGAGGACGAGGCCGTACACGTCCGCGATCCACAGCACCTGGGTCGCCGACGGGTGCAGGCTGCGGCTCAGGGCGGGGACGGCGAGCGTCACCACGGTGGCGTCGACGGCGAGCATCAGGGCGGCGAGGCAGGCGACGGCCAGCGCGGCCCAGCGGCGCCAAGGGACGGGCCCGGCCTCGTCGAAAGGCCCGCTCACGCGTCGTCCGCGCGGACGACCAGGGTGGCCCACTCCGTCAGGACCGGCTCGCCGTCGGCGTCGCGGACCTCGGTGCGCAGCGTGAGGGAGAGGTGGCCCGCCACGGTTCTGGCGTCCTCGATGACGACGACGCAGCTCAGCCGGTCGCCGGCCCGGATCGGGCGCCGGTAGACGAAACGCTGGCCGCCGTGGACGAGGCGGGAGAAGTCGATCCCGAGCGCGGGGTCGCCGGTGACCTGCTCGGCGGCCTGCTGGGTGAAGACGACCGGGAACGTCGGCGGCGCCAGGACGTCCGGGTGCCCCATGGCGCGGGCGACCTCGGGGTCGCGGTAGATCGCCGAGTCGTCACCGACGGCGTCGGCGAAGGCGCGGATGTGTTCGCGGCCGACCTCGTAGGGCCGGCCGGGCGGGTAGGTCCGGCCGACCGCGTCCAGGACCGCGGGTCTGGTCGTGGTCACTCCCCCACCACCGGGTCGGAGGTCGCGGTCCGGGCGGCGATGTGGACGGGACAGGTCCAGCCCTGCTCGGGGAGCCGGCCGGAGTACATCACGGTCTCCGGGTGGTCGCCGTCGAAGAGGGCCAGGGCCGGGTTGAGCGTGCCCTGGAGCTTCAGGTCCCGGGAGCGGATGGTCCGGGTGACGCGCGGCATCAGGCCGTTCTCGCGCAGGATGTCGAACTGCTCGTGCGCGTTGAACACCAGGGTGGGCCGCTCGGGCCGGCGCGCGAGCCGGGAGGAGCCCGGGTGCATGCCGACGATGAAGAAGGGCCGCCCGGCGAAGCTGAAGGAGAACCCCTTGCTGTTGGGGTCCGCGCCGACCTTTCCGTTCCACTCGTGGTGCTCGCGGTCCAGATCGTGCAGCAACTGCAGGTGCCGCCAGAGGAGTTCCTCGAACTCGTCCTCGGTCGGGCAGGCCGGTCCGTCATGGCCGGCCACGAAGGAGGCGAAGGTCTCCGAGCGGATCGGGAAGTCCTGGACGAACTGCCACAGGTCCGCAGCGACCGCCCGCGCCGCCGCCTCGGTGCCCAGCGCCGGATAGACGCCGAACCGGTAGTCGCCGCGGCGCAGCAGCCCCCGGCCGACGACGCAGGGGTACGGGTCGCTCATCACCATGTCCCGGAACGACGCGTGGGCGAGCTCGGCCCCCGGATCGGCGGGGGACGGCTGCGGCGCGAACCTGACCAGGCGGTTGTCGTGAAGCCCGTGATAGGAGCGCGCGGCCTCGTCGGAGGCGGCCGCGAAGGGGTTGTGCGCTACTGCGTTCACCACCAGTTCCTTCCTCGACGGCGGGGGTGCCGGCGCGCGGCACCCCCGGACGTCGTGCGTCACACGGTGGCGAGCACGCCCTGGATGATCCGGACGAGGTCGCCGACCGTGCTGCCGTCCTTCAGGTCGTCCTCGGAGATGCTGACGCCGAACCGCTCCTCGGCGGCGACGACGACCTCCACCATCAGCAGCGAGTCGACGTCGAGGTCGTTGACGAAGGACTTGTCGAGCTGGACCTCGGCCTGAGGCAGGCCGGCGACCTCCTGGAGGATGTCGGCCAGGCCCTCGCGGATCTCTTCGGTGGTGTTCATGGCGTTCCTTTCGTCGGGTCTGGTGCGGGAAGGGCGGAGCAGGTTCAGGGGCGCCAGGCGCGCAGGACGGCGACGGCGTTGTGACCGGCGAAGCCGAAGGAGTTGCTCACCGCGATGTCGACCTTGTGCTCCTGCGCGGTGTGCGGCACGTAGTTGACCTCGGTGTCCTCGGGGTCGAAGCAGTTGACGGTCGGCGGGACCACCCCGTCGCGGATCGCGTGGATCGCCGCGATGGCCTCGACCGCGCCCGCCGCACCGATCATGTGACCGGTCATCGACTTGGTGGAGCTGATCGGCACCCGGGTCGCGTGCTCGCCGAACACCTTGCGGATGGCCAGGGTCTCGATCTGGTCGTTGAGCTTGGTGCTGGTGCCGTGCGCGTTCACGTAGTCGACGTCGGAGGCGTCGATCCGGGCGTCGGCCAGGGCGGCACGCAGCGCCTGCTGCGCACCCGCGCCCTCCGGGTGCGGGGCGGTGGGGTGGTGGGCGTCGGTGCTGGCACCGTAGCCGACGAGTTCGGCGAGGATCGGCGCGCCGCGCCGCATCGCGCGGTCGGCCTCCTCCAGGACCAGCACGCCCGCGCCGGAGGCCATGATGAAGCCGTCCCGCTCGCGGTCGAAGGGCCGGCAGGCGTGCTCGGGGTCGTCGTTGCGACGGGACAGGGCGCGCGCGGAGCAGGCCGAGGCGATGTCGGAGCGGGTGACCGAGTCGTCGGAGCCGCCGGCGAGGACCACGTCGCAGGTGCCGTACTGGATCCATCGCATCGCCTCGCCGATCGCGGAGGTGCCGCTGGCGCAGGCCGTGCTGATGGCGCCGGAGGGGCCCTTAGCACCGAAGCGGATCGCGACCTCGCCGGCGGCGTTGTCGATGGCGGAGGCCGCGGAGGTGAACGCGCCGATGCCGCGCGGCCCCTTCTGCTCAAGGCCCAGGGTCACCTGCTGCTGCACGGTGCTGGCGCCGTAGCCGGAGCCGATCTGCACGCCGACGCGCGGGGCCAGCTCCTCGTCGATCTCGATCTTCGCGGCCTCGACGGCCTCGATCGCGGCGGCGAGGGCGTACTGCGCGAACGGGTCGATCCGCCGCCACACCTTGCGCGGCATGTACTGCTCCGGGTCGAAGCCGCGGACCTGGGCGGCGATCTGGGTCGGCAGGTCGGAGACGTCGAAGCTCTCGATCCGGCGGATGCCGCTGCGGCCGGCGAGCAGCGACTCCCAGAACGCCGCGGTGCTCAGGCCGATCGGGGAGATGACCCCGGTGCCGGTGATGACCACCCGGCGGCGCGGTGCGTACTCACTGCTCATCAGTGGGTCTCCGTTCGTCGTGCTTGGGGTTGGTGGCGGCGCCGGGGAAGTCGCCGTCGAGTTCGGTGATGCCGGGCGGGGCGTCGGCGATGGTGACCGGGATCTCGAGGACCGCGACCTGCCCCTTGGCGCTGTGCAGGAGCGCCTCGGTGAGCTGGTCGGCGAGAGCGGCCTTGTCGTGCAGCACGGCGTGCCAGGCGGCGGGGTGGACCGGGAGGTCGGAGCCCTGCTGCCCGCTCAGGAAGTGGAACCGGGTCGCCTCGGTGCCGTGCTGGTCGAGCTGGCACTGGAGCCAGCCGTAACCACCGTTGCGCAGCACCACGTAGGTGACGCCGACTCCCTCCCGGGCGAGGGTCGCCACGTCGTTGGCCACCATCGCGAAGGCGCCGTCGCCGACGAAGGCGATGACCGGCCGGTCGGGCGCGGCGAGTTTGACGCCTCCGGCGGCGGCCGCGCCGAAGCCGAGGGTGGTCTGCTCGGAGGGCACCACCGAACCGGCCTCGGCCGCGCAGGTCCAGTGCGGGAAGAAGTAGGACCACATGTCCTGAAGGCCGTTCTCCTGCACCAGGATCCGGTCCGCCGGCGCGACCCGGTCCAGGGTGGCGAGCACCTCGGCGACGTGCACGTCGCTGTCCGCGGCCAGCTCGGCGAGGCGGGCCTCGGCTGCCGCGTGGGCGGCGGTGCGGCAGTCCGCGACGGTGGCCGGCCACGCGGGGTCGGCCTCGGCCCGGCGCGGGCCGAGCGCGCGCAGCCAGTGCGTGAGGACGGCGCTGCCCTCCCCCAGCACGTGGAGGCCGGGGTACTCCGTGGACAGTCCGGCGGCGTCGATGTTCACCTGGAGCACGGGGACGCCGTCGGCGGCGAAGCCGTGGTAGGTCGCGGTCTCCTCCAGACGGCTGCCGAGGGTGACCAGCAGGTCGGCCTCGGCCCAGACCGGCTCCACCTCCGCCGGGGAGTAGAGCCCGGCGAGCCCGCAGAAGGCGGGGTGCCGCTCGTCGACGACGCCACGCCCGGAGGCGGTGCTGAACAGCGCCGCGCCAAGGCGCTCGGCCAGGGCCTCGACGCGGCGGTCCGCGTTGCGGCGCCGCATCCCGCCCCCGACGAGCACGACCGGCCGCTCCGCGCCGCGGAGCAGCGCAAGGGCACGCGGGGCGGGGTCCTCGGTACCGGCCGCCGCCTCGGCGAGCGTCGTCGCGGACGCGTGCTCCGGCGGGGCCGCCCAGGGGCGGGTGCGGACGATCGGGTGGTCGAGGAGGTCGTCGGGCAGTTCGACGTAGACCGGGCCGGGCGCGCCCGTCGTGGCGAGCAGGAAGGCGCGGTCGAGTACCGGGACCAGCCGGTCCGGGTGGTCGACGCGGGCGGCCCACTTCACCACCGGGCGGACCAGGGCGAGTTGGTCGGCCTCCTGGAACGCGCCCGAGTCGCGGCGCCTGGCCGCCGTGCCGCCGGCCAGGACGACGAGCGGGGCTCGCGCGGTGTGCGCCTCCAGCAGACCGGTGACGGCGTTGGCCACGGCGGGGCCCTTGCCGACGACGCAGACGCCGGGCCGGCCGGACTGGAGGGCGTAGCCGGTGGCCATGAACAGGGCGCTGCGCTGGTCGCGGCAGAGCAGCATCCGCACGGGGGCGTCCTCGAGCGCGTGCAGGGCGCCGAGGTCGTCGCCGGGCAGGCCGAAGACGGTGGGGACGGCGTGGTGGACGAGGGCGTCCACCACCGCGTGCCAGGGGCTTGGATGGGTGGTCGGGAGCATCAGCTGTCTCAGACTCCGATTCCGTACTGGGCGACGGCCTTCGAGACCAGGAGCGGCTCGGCGTTGCGCTTGCCGTTGTAGGCGGCGTAGTTGGCCATCACGCCCTTGCCGCCGAAGGGGTGGTTGCCGTTGTCGACGTCGAGCAGGGTGCGGTTGTCGGCGACGGTGTGGCGGTCGCGCAGCTTCTCCACCAGCGCGTCCTCGGTGCCGTAGACCATGGCGCCCATGGACCGCTCGGCGAAGTAGGGCGAGAAGAGCACCTTCTCCAGCTTCTCGGGGTCGTCGTAGACGACGACGTTGAACAGCGGCGAGAAGAACTCGCTGATGTCGAGCGGGTCGTCGATGTCGCGGACCAGGACGGTGGGCCGGACCAGGCCGGTGCGGAAGTCGACGTCGCCGCCGTGGACCACGTACGCGCGGTTGCGCAGCAGGAACTCGGTGGTGGCGCGGATCGCAGAGTCGTAGTACACGGCGCCGTAGTCGGCGTCCGGGTCGTCGTACTCGCCGTGTCGCTGCTCGGCGAGGCGCTTGGCGAGCCCGTCGACGAAGCGGTCGCGGCCCGAGGAGTGGACGAAGAAGACGTCGGGGCCGAAGCAGTCCTGGCCGGAGTTGTGCAGGCGGATGCGGATGGCGTCCTCGACGGCCCGCTCGCCGTCGGCGTCGGGGCCGACCACGAACGGGTTGATGCCCTGGCCGAAGAAGAGCATCAGCTGGTCCCGGCGGAGCTTGCCGCGCAGGTCCTCGGCGTTGTTGTAGGCGCCGGTGAAGACCACCACGTCGGCGTCGGCGGCGGGGCCGCCCACGAACTGACGCTGGTTCAGCCGGGACATCTCGATCGGCAGGCCGTGCACGGGGGCCAGCAGTTCGTGCAGCCGGTGGGTCTGCCCGGCCACCTGGCTGGAGGGCCGCAGCGAGATCCGCTCGACGAAGAGCGAGGGCACCACGGCGTGCAGCACGTAGGAGTAGAGCACCACGTTGGAGGACATGAAGCCGGCCAGCTGCGGCACCCGTCCGGGACGGTAGCGGCGCATCTCCTCGACGGCGCCCTCCAGGGTGGCGATCGAGTCCTCGATCTCCTCCTCGACGGCCCGCCGCACGGATATCTCGGTGAGGATGTCGGCCACCGACCCGGCCTTCTCGCGCAGGAAGGCGACCAGGTCGTGCAGGGCGCGCAGCCGGTCGGGCAGCGGAACCTCGGCGGAGGCCAGCGCCTGGACGGGCACGACGGGGCGGGCGGACATGTCGCCGATCGCGCCCTGGGCCAGGCGCCGCAGCTCCACCATGTCGGGCTTGCCGTTGGCGTTCAGGGGGAACTGCTCGACGACCAGGACGCGGTTGGGCTGCTCGTAGGAGGGCAGCAGCGCGTCGATCTCGCGACGCCACAGCTGGGCGCTCGCCCGGTCCGGGTCGGCGACCACGAAGACCAGCTGGCAGCCGCGGCGTTCCTCGTCCAGAGCGACGATCTTGACGGGGCGGCCGCAGGCCTCGGCGCGGCGCTCGATGGACTCGGGGTACAGGGTGTGGCCGAGGCGGTGCACGGCGTACTTGCGGCCGACGACGTAGAGGTTGCCCTTGGTGTCCCAGTAGCCGAGGTCCTGGGTGTGGTAGGCGCCGGAGGCGAGCGGGGCGATGCCGCCGTCCTCGGCCAGGTAGCCGGCCATCATCGCGGGGCTGCGCACGATGATCTCGCCGGTGCTGCCGATCGGCACCGGCCGGCCGGCCGCGTCGACGATGGTCACCTCGACGCCGTCGAGCGGGCGACCGCAGCCGTCGGGGTTGTCGACGCTGGCCAGCGCGATGTTGCCGGCCTCGTTGCTGCCGTAGCCGTCGAGGACGGGCGCCCCGAAGGTGGCCGCGAAGCGGGCGGCGAAGGTGTTGTTCATGGGCGCGCCGCCGACACACCACATGCGGACGGCTGCGAGCTCCACCAGGAGCTGCGGGCGGCGCTCGGTGAGGTTCAGGATGCTGTGCAGGGTCGACGGGGTGGCGTCCACGACGGTCGCGCCCGCCTCCGAGCCGACCTTGAGGGCCTGGTCGAGCCGGTTGGTCGGGGTGACGACCAGGGTGCAGCCGAGCCGCCACCAGGTCAGCACCAGGGTGAGGCCGTAGAAGTGGGAGAACGGCACGAGCGGCAGCAGCACGTCG
Source organism: Streptacidiphilus sp. MAP12-33 (assembly GCF_041261265.1). Classification (NCBI taxonomy): domain Bacteria; kingdom Bacillati; phylum Actinomycetota; class Actinomycetes; order Kitasatosporales; family Streptomycetaceae; genus Streptacidiphilus; species Streptacidiphilus sp. MAP12-33. The sequence goes on along the minus strand of NZ_JBGCCA010000005.1, from coordinate 227,031 downwards.
TCGGCCCGGTAGCCCATCCGCGCCCTGGACCGCTCCAGGTCGTCGAGCAGGGCCCCGCCGGAACGGACGATGCCCTTGGGCAGGCCGGTCGATCCCGAGGACCAGGTGATCAGCGCGTCGGTGCGGCGCTCCCACGCGGAGAAGTCCAGCGCCGTCTCGTCCGGTGCGGCCGCGGGCTCGTCCAGGACGTCGAGCGGGACGGTGCGCACGTACGGGGCGATCTCCTCCGCGCGGTGCGAGACCGCCCAGGGCGCCCTGGTGAGGACGGCCGCCCGGGTGCACTCCTGGTCGGTCTGCCGGTCGTCGAGCAGCACCACGGACACGTCGAGGTGCATCAACGCGAGCAGCGCGGTCACCATGGACGGCGAGTTGTCGGCCTTGAGCAGGACGCGTTCGCCGGGCTCGACGCCGGTACGCCGCAGGTGGGCCACGAGTCTCAGTGCATCGTCGGTGATCTCCTTCGCCGTCCTGGTGCCGTTCGCGGTGACGAGGGTCGCCTGGGACATGTGCACGATCTCTCCTCGGTCGTGATGGTGAGGGTCGTCGTTCTGTACAGGAGGGGTCCGGCGTACCGTCAGTGCTCGCCGACGGCGCCGGAGAAGCGCCGGGCCAGGCGTCGCATCGGTGCCGGGGCCCACCAGGCGGCGGGGCCGGTCAGCCGGAGGAAGGCCGGGACGAGGACGCCCCGCACGAGCAGCGCGTCGAGGATGACGGCCAGTCCGGTGCCGATGCCGAAGAGCTTCGCGAGCGAGACCCCGGAGATCGCGGTCGAGAAGAAGGAGACCGCGAGGATCGCCGCCGCGGCGGTGATGACGGGCCCGCTCCCGCCGAGGCCCTCGCGGACCGACAGGTACGGGTCGCCGGTGCGGCCGTAGCGCTCCTTGATCCTGGACAGCACGAACATCTCGTAGTCCATGGAGAGCGCGTAGGCGACGCAGAGCAGCAGCACCGGCATGGTGACGGCGATGGGTGCCGGGGTGACGTCCAGCAGGCCGGCCAGGTGCCCGTCCTGGAAGACCCAGACCATCGCGCCGAGGACGGCGCCGAGCCCGAGGGCGTTGAACAGCACCGCCTTGACCGGGAGCAGGACGCTGCCGGTCGCCAGGCCCAGCAGGACCAGGGTGAGCAGCGCGGCCAGGGTCAGGGCGAGCGGGAGCCGGTCGCCGATCGACGCTGTCACGTCGACGTACTGGGCCGCAAGCCCCCCGACCAGGACGACGCGGCCGGCCGGCACGGTGACGGCGCGGACGGCGTGCACCAGGCGCTCCCCGGCCGGGGAGTAGGCCACCACGTCGTCGTCCACCCGCAGCAGCGTGGCCGTGCCCGCGGTGAACGCGGCGCCCTGCGCGGGCGGGGCGACCTGCCGGCCGTGCTCGAAGCTCCCGGCGGCGCAGGTCACCGAGGTGACGTGCGCGACAGCGGACAACCGTGCGGCGTAGGAAGCCAGTTCGGGGTCTGCGGCGGCTCCGGGCCAGTGGGCGGAGACGAGCGTGACGGCGTTGTCGGCGTCGCCGGGGAACCCGGCGCGGGCGAGGTCGGCGACCACGCGGCTCTCCGAGCCCTTGGGCAGGGCCCGTTCGTCCGGCACGCCGAACTGGGCCCCGGTGAGCGGCCAGGCCATCACCGCGAGCAGTCCCACCACGAGCGCCCCGGCCAGGAGCGGCCTGCGCATGGTGGCGCCCGCGATCCGGCCCCACAGCCTGGTCTCGGCCGGCCCTGGCGGGTTCTGCCTGCGCGGGCGGAAGGCCCAGCGGTCGATCCGGTCGCCCACCAGCAGCAGCGCGGCGGGGAGCGGCAGCAGCGCGCACGCCACCGTGATCGCCACCACCGCGACGCCCGCGTAGGCGAAGGAGCTGAGGAAGTACTGCTTGAAGACCACCAGGGTGGCGAGCACCGCGGCGACGATCGCGCCGCTGAAGACCACCGTGCGTCCGGCCGTCCGTAGCGTGACCGCCAGCGCCTGCGGCCCGGCGAGACCGGCGGCGCGTTCCTCCCGGTAGCGGGAGACGATCAGCAGGCTGTAGTCGACCGACAGGCCGAGGCCCAGCGCGGTGGTCAGATTGACCGCGAAGACCGAGACCGAGGTCACCTGCCCGAGCCCGTAGAGCACGGCGAGCGCGCCGGAGATCGACAGCACGCCGACGAACAGCGGCAGCAGGGCCGCGAGCACGCCGCGGAAGACGAAGAACAGCAGGATCAGTGTCAGCGGCAGCGCGATCCCCTCGGACAGGGCGAGGTCGTTGTCGGTCTGCTGCGTCAGGTCGTTCGTCACCTGCGCGACGCCGCCGAACCGGACGGTGACGGGCCCGCCGGTGCGGGCCAGCGCGTCGTGCAGGCGGGTGGTCGCGCGGGCGACGGTGTCCTCGTCGCCGCTGACGTTCACCGTGGTCAGCGCGCTGTGCCCGTCGGTCGAGCGCAGCGCGGGATCACCGCCGGCGTAGTAACTGTCGACGACGTGGACGCCGGGCTGCGCGGCGAGGACGGCCAGCGCGTGCCGGCCGGCGGCGACCGCCTCCGGCGCGTCGGCACTGCCGCCAAGGTCCTGCACCAGCAGCACGAGGTTCGACTGACCGGCAGGGAAGTCGGCCGCGAGCAGCTGCGCCGCCCGTGAGGAGTCGGACGCCGGGTCGTCGAAACCGCCGTTCTTCATCGCGCCGGACGCCCCGCCGGCCAGGGCCCCGGTCAGCACCAGGAAGAGCACGGCGAGCCACAGGACCAGGCGTGGCCGGCGCAGCGCGACGGGGAGGCGGCGGGCGGTCGGGTCGGTGACGGGGTCGGGGGCCGCCCGGTCGACGGCGGGGGGCGTGGGTGTGGAGGGCACGGAACCAGCTCCTGGGTTCGAGCAGGGGAGGGTGACGCGGGCTCAGGCAGGTGCGGTCAGGCCTGGGTGGGCGCGGCCGCGTCGGCGCGCAGCCGCGTGAGCTCCTGGGCCACGGCGGCGACGGTGGCGTGGATCTGCTCGTCGGTGTGCTCGGAGGTGACGAAGAAGCGCAGTCGCGCCTCGGACTCCGGCACCCCCGGGTACATGATCGGATTGACGCTGATCCCGCGGTCGAACAGCGCCTCGGCCAGCCTGAGCGTGAGCACCGAGTCCCCGACGACGCAGGGCACCACGGGCGAGCCCGAGCTCGGTCCGGTGTCCAGTCCGGCCTTGCGGGCCTCGGTGAGGAACAGCTCCGCGTTGGCGCGCAGGCGCTCCAGCCGCTCCGGCTCGTCGCGCATGGTGCGCACGGCGGCCAGGGCAGCGGCGGCGTTCGGCGGCGTCATGCCGACGCTGTAGACGAAGCCCGGGACGCTGTACTTGAGGTAGCGCACCGTGGCCGCCGAGCCGCCGACGTAACCCCCGCAGCTGGAGAGGGACTTGGACAGGGTGCCGACCCACAGGTCGATCCGGGACCGGTCGACCCCGAAGTGGTCACCGACGCCGCCGCCGCTCTTGCCGATCGTGCCGATGCTGTGCGCCTCGTCGACCAGCGCGAGCGCGCCGTGCTTCTCCTTGACCTCGATCAGGCGCGGCAGGTCGACCAGGTCGCCGTCCATGCTGTAGACGCCCTCGACGACGATCAGGCAGCGGCGGTAGCGCGCCCGGGCCCGGGTCAGCAGCTCGTCGAGCGCGGCCATGTCGTTGTGCGGGAACGGCAGCCGCCGCGCGCCGGACAGCTTGCAGCCTTGCAGGATGCTGTCGTGGGCGAGTTCGTCGTGCACGACGAGGTCGCCCGGGCCGAGCAGGTGCCCGATGACCGACACGTTGGTGGCGTGGCCGCCGACCATCACGACGGCGTCCTCGGTGCCGAGGAGGGTGGCGAGTTCGCCCTCCAGCTCGCGGTGGAGCGGGCGGTCCCCGGAGAGGAAGCGGCTGGCGGAGACGGAACTGCCGTAGCGGTCCAGGGCCTCGGCGACGGCCTGCTTGACGGCCGGGTGGCCGGAGAGGCCGAGGTAGTTGTAGCTGGAGAAGCAGACCAGCTCGCGGCCCTCGATCCGGGTGCCGGCGGTGGCGGTGCCCTCGTGGAGCAGGAAGTACGGGTTGCGCGCGCCGGGTTCGGCGAGCTGCGCCTCCAGGGCGATCGCCTCGGGGAAGTCCTCGATGCGCCGCTCCTGCGGGACGACGACGTCCGTCGTGACCGGGATGATCTCGGGCTTGGGGGTGACCGGAGCGGCGTCGGCGCCGAGCATCGCGGCGAGGGTGTCGACGATCTCCCGGATGGTCGGCCGGGCGGCGATCGAGCCGGCGGTGAGCCGTTCGGCGAGTTCGGGCCACAGGCCGCGCACGGAGGCCATCAGCTCGGCCAGCATGAGCGAGTCGAAGCCCAGCTCCTGGACCACGAGGTGGTCCTCGTGCAACTGCTCAGCGGGAAACGCACTGATCCGCGCGATCTGCGCGACGACCGCATCGCGTACCGCGAGCCGGCCGCCGGCCGCCGAGCCCGCGACGGCGGGGACCACGGCGGCGCCCTAAGGGCCCACCCCCGCCGGCCCACCGGCGGGCGCGGCGCGCAGCGCGGCCGTAGGGGCGGCCGGCGGCGCGACGCCGAGCGCGATCCCCGCAGGTGCAACGAACGGCCCGGCCACAGGCGTGGTCGGTGCCCCGGCGAGCGGCCCGGCGCCCGTCGCGATGCTCGCAGGCGCGGCGGCAGCCGTGCCCAGTGGCCAGTGGGTCTGGGCGCCCGCCGGAGCCTCGGCGGCGCCGAGGCTCCGCAGGATCGCGAGCTGCTCGCGCATCAGAGCCACGACCTCGTTCACGGGATGCTCCTTCACGGGCTGCGGGGGCTGCACGGGGAACTCGGCGTGCGCGGGACGCGCGGGCTGCGGCGCACGCGTGGGCGCGGGGACGAAGGGGGAGGTCTCGCGGGGCTTCTGGGCCTCGACCCAGTAGCGGCGGGTGCGCAGCGGGGAGGGTGGCAGGGAGAGCAGGCGGGGCGACGGACCGTCGAACAGGGGGGTGAGGTCGACCGGGACGCCGAGGACCGCCAAGCGTCCGAGCCCGGCCAGGTAGGTGCGGCAATTGTCGGGCTCGTCGCCGCAGAGGGCGACGAAGTGCGCGCCGTCGCGCTCCTGCTCCGGCAGGCTGTGTCGGGTGGCGGACAGCAGCGTGCTGCCGCCGAGGAGTTGGACGAAGACCCGAGCACCGGCCGCGTGGGCGGCCACCGCCGCGTCCGCGAAGCGCACCGGCGCGAGGGCGTGTTCGGCCCACAGCGCGCGCAGGCGCTCCGGCTCGGCGCAGGCCGTGCCGCTCACCGTGGAGACGAACGTCAGTTCCGGCGCGGCGATGGGCGCGGCCGCGAGGTCCTCGGCGAGGTCCGTGCGCGCGGCGGCCAGCAGCGGCGAGTGGAAGGCGTTGGAGACCTCCAGTCGCCTGCTGCCGACGCGCTCGGCCGCGCAGCGGGCCTCGGTAGCGGCCAGCCCGGCCTCGGTGCCGCTCACGACGGTCTGGCCGGGGTGGTTGTAGCAGCTGGGCCAAGCGTCGTCGACGTCACGCAGCAGCGCCTCGACGCGGTCGGCGCCGGCCCGGACGGCGAGCATCCCGCCGTGCGCCCGGGCTTCGGCGGCGCGCATGCGGCGGCCTCGGGTGGCGAGCAGGCCGAGCGCGGCCTCCTCCCCGAGCGCTCCGGCGACGGCGGCGGCGGGGAACTCGCCGACGCTGTGGCCGAGGGTGACCTCCGGCCGCACGCCGCACGCCGTCGCCAGGTGCGCCATGCCGAGCCCGAGCAGGCCGAGGGTGGGCTGGCACACGTCGGTGCCGGTGAGCCGGGTGCGCCCCCTCCCGGTCGTGGCCTGCGGGCCGTGGACGGCCTCCAGCGCGGAGAATCCGGCCTGTTCGCGCAGCTTGCCGTCCAGGGTCTCCGCGTGGCCCCGCAACCGCCCGTAGCGGTCGAGGAGATCGCGGAGCATGCCGGGGCGCTGGCTGCCCTGCCCGGGGAAGAGAAAGGCGACCGCGCGCTTCTTGGCGGGGAGCGGGGCCTTGCCGGCGAACCCGGCCGTGCCGAGGACGCCGGTCCTGCCCTCGGCCAGCTGCTCGCGTGCCTGGGTCAGTTTCTCGCGCAACTCCGCGAGGTCGGCCGCGACGACGGCAAGGCGGGACGCCAGCGGCGCGCGTTGCGCGAGGGTCCAGGCCAGCTCGGCGGCGGTGGCGTCGAGCTGCCCGGCCAGCTCGGCGAGGAGCTGGCCGATGTGCTCGGCCAGCAGCGCCGGCGTTCCGGCGGAGAGCAGGAAGAGGTGGGGGCGCGTCGCGTCGTCGCGCACGGGCAGGGCCTCGGCCACGGCCGGTGCGTCCTGGAGGACGACGTGGACGTTGGTCCCGCCGAACCCGAAGCCGTTCACGCCGACGCGTCGCGGCGCGTCCGGGTCGGCGGGCCAGGGCACGGGCGCGTCCGCGATCCGCAGTCCGGCCTCGGCGAGGCCGGTCGCCGGGTCCACGTCGGTCTCGGGCTGGGGCACGACCGTGCCGTGGTGCAGCACCAGCGCGGATTTGATCAGGCTCGCCATCCCGGCGGCGCTCAGGCTGTGCCCGATCAGGCTCTTGACGGAGGAGAGGTAAGCCGGTGCTCCACCGGAGCCCTGCGAACGGTCGGCGGTGCGGACGGAGGTGATGGCCTCCAGCTCGGTGCGGTCGCCGACAACGGTCGCGGTGCCGTGGGCCTCGATGAACCTGACGGAGTCCATCGCGCAGGCGGCGTCGGTGTAGGCGCGGCGCAGCGCGAGCTCCTGGCCCTCCCGGCGCGGCGTCATGGGCCCGTCGGCGGTGCCGTCGTTGGAGCAGCCCACCCCGCGCACCACCGCGTAGACGCGGTCGCCCGCGGCGATCGCCTCGTCCAGGGGCCGCAGCACGACGACGCCGACACCCTCGCCGAGGACGAAGCCGTCCGCGCGCCGGTCGAAGGGCCGGCAGACCCCGGCCTGCGAGAGCGCGCCGACCTTGGCGAAGCCCACCAGCCCGTTGGGGGCGAGCGCGAGGTAGGCGCCGCCGACGACGGCCTCCCGGCAGTGCCCGGCGCGCAGGTGGGTGACCGCCTCGTAGAGGGCGATGAGGCTGGACGAGCAGGCCGCGTCGACGGTGAAGCTCGGGCCGCCCAGGTCGTAGTACTGGCTGACGGTGGCCGCTGCCATGTTGAGCAGCAGGCCGGGGACGGTGAACGGCTGGATCTGCTTCACGTCGGGGCTGTACTCGGCGTACTCGGAGCTGCTCATGGCGAAGAAGACCCCGGTGCTCGCCCGGTCGAACGGGCGGCGCTCCCAGCCGGCGTCCTGGAGGGCCTCGCGGGAGACCTGGAGCAGCAGCCGGTGCTGCGGGTCCATGGTCTGCACCCGGCGCGGCGAGATCCGGAAGTGCGCGGCGTCGAACTGGTCGACGCCGTCGAGGACGGCGATCCGGTCCGTGTAGGAGGCCTTGCTGCCGCGTCGGTCGTCGGGGTCGAAGTACGCGGCGTGGTCCCAGCGTTCCGCGGGGACCGGGCCGAACTGCCGCTCGGCGGCGAGCAGCACGCGCCAGTACTCCTGCGGGTTGCGGGCGCCGGGGAAGCGGCAGCCCAGGCCGACGATCGCGATGTCCCGCACCACGCTCAGTCGCCCATCGCGTGGAAGCCGCCGTCGGCGTGGACGATCTCGCCGGTGGTGGCGGGGAACCAGTCGGAGAGCAGGCCGACGGCGGCCCGCGCGGCCGGTTCGATGTCGTCGGCCTTCCAGCCGAGTGGCGCCCGCGCGTCCCAGGTGGCCTCGAAGTCCTCGAAGCCGGGGATGCCCTTGGCGGCGATGGTGCGCAGCGGACCGGCGGCCACCAGGTTGACCCGGACGCCCTGCGGGCCCAGGTGCCGGGCCAGGTAACGCGAGCAGGACTCCAACCCGGCCTTGGCCACGCCCATCCAGTCGTAGGAGGACCAGGCGACGGAGGCGTCGAAGTCCAGGCCGACGATGGAGCCGCCGTCGTGCAGCAGCGGCAGCGTGGCCATGGCGAGGGCCTTGAGCGAGTAGGTGGAAACGTGCAGCGCGGTGGCGACGTCCGGCCATCCGGCGTTCAGGAAGTTGCCGCCGAGTGCCTCGGCCGGGGCGAAGCCGATCGCGTGCACGACGCCGTCGAGCCCGTCGACGTGCTCGCGGAGCCGGCCGGCCAGGGAGTCGAGGTGGTCCTGGTCGGTCACGTCCAGTTCGAGCACCGGCGCGGGTGTGGGCAGCCGCCTCGCGATCCGCTCGACGAGACTGAGGCGCCCGAAACCGGTGAGCACCACCTGGGCCCCCTCCTGCTGGGCGAGCCGCGCCACGTGGAAGGCGATCGAGTCGCCTGTCAGCACACCGGTGACCAGAATTCTCTTGCCGGCCAGGATTCCCATGAAAACCCCTCTTCCGAACGCGCAGGAATGCGCTGGTGAATTTCTTTCCGGCGCGGCGCCATGGCGTCGTTCGACCGCCGTGGAATCACGGCCGGGAACGCGCACACAATGGCGTGGAATGCCGCACGGAAAGAACGTGCCAGAGGTCCACGGATCGGCGATCACCAGCGTGTCACGCGAGCCGCCCGCACTGGGGGCGGTTCACGTGCGATCCACGGATCGCAGGCCAATCCCAAGTCGGCAGCGAAGCTAGCAGCATGATCGAGGCTCAGGCAAGCCTTGCCGTCGCCTGTCGTGGCAACGTCAGGACGAACGAGTTGTGAACAGAACAGCAAGAACAGATATCCCCGTTTGCGACCCGCCGGTAAGTAGTTTGAATGGGCCGCAGGGCGCACATCAGGTTATTGGTTGCGCTCCCCACTTTCCGAAGGAGGACGGATGACCTCGCACGGTGTCCGCACGCGCGACCTGGAACTCCTGCACGCGCTGGAATCAGTGGTAGAGACCAATCTCGAGCGTCATCTCGGGGCCGCGAAGGAGTGGATGCCGCACGACTACGTGCCCTGGAGCGAGGGCCGCGACTTCGCCTTCCTCGGCGGCGAGGACTGGCGCCCGGAGGACTCCCGCCTCGACCCGGTGGCCAAGGCGGCCATGGTCGTCAACCTGCTGACGGAGGACAACCTGCCCTCCTACCACCGCGAGATCGCCGTGGTCTTCGGCCGTGACGGCGCCTGGGGCGAGTGGGTCGACCGCTGGACCGCGGAGGAGGCGCGCCACAGCATCGCCCTGCGCGACTACCTGGTGGTCACCCGCGGCGTGGACCCGGTCGAGCTGGAGCGCCGGCGGATGGCGCACATGCAGACGGGGTACACCGGCCGGAGCGGCTCCGCCGTGCACGACCTCGCCTACGTCTCCTTCCAGGAGCTGGCCACCCGCGTCTCCCACCGCAACACCGGCCGGGCCACCGGCTGCCCCGCCGCCGACCGGCTGCTGAGCCGGATCTCCACCGACGAGAACCTGCACATGGTCTTCTACCGCAACCTGCTGGCGGCGGCGTTGGAGATCCAGCCGGACGAGACGGTGCGGGCGATCCGCGACGAGGTGATCGGCTTCGAGATGCCCGGCAGCACCGAGGCCGAGTTCGCCCGCGCCTCCGTCGCGATCGCCAAGGCCGGTATCTACGACCTGCGACTGCACCACGACGAGGTGGTCCTGCCGAATCTGCGGTTCTGGAGGATCTTCGAACTCACCGGCCTCTCCGGCGAAGCCGAGCATGCTCGTGAGGAACTCGCGGAATTTCTCGGCCTGTTGGATACCAAGGCCACCCGCTTCGAGGAACAGCGCGAGCGCCTGCTGGCCCGTCGGGAAAGCGCATGAACCGGTCCGTTCTGGTCACCGGCGGCAACAAGGGAATCGGCCTCGCGATCGCGCGCGGCTTCGTGGCGGCGGGCGACCGCGTCGCGGTCACCTACCGCAGCGACCCGCCCGAGGGGCTCCTCGGCGTGCGGTGCGACGTGGCCGACCCCGAGCAGGTGGAGAGTGCCTTCCAGGAGGTCGAGCGGGCGCACGGTCCGGTCGAGGTGCTGGTGGCCAATGCGGGCATGACCCGGGACCGGCTGCTCCTGCGGATGAGCGAGGAGGACTTCGCCACGGTCCTGGACACCAACCTGACCGGTGTCTTCCGCGTGGTGAAGCGGGCCGCCCGGGGCATGCTGCGCGCCCGGAGCGGCCGGATCGTGATCGTCTCCTCCACGGTGGCGCTGCGCGGCGAGACCGGGCAGGCCAACTACGCGGCGTCGAAGGCCGGCCTGATCGGCTTCTCGCGCTCGCTGGCCCGGGAGCTCGGCCCCCGGTCGATCACGGTGAACGTGGTCTCCCCCGGCCTCACCGACACCGGGATGACGGCCGAGCTGGGCGAGGAACTGAAGGCACGGATGGTGGCGGAGACGCCGTTGCGCCGGATCGCCCGCCCCGAGGAGGTCGCCGCCGCGGTCCGCTTCCTCGCCTCACCGGAGGCGTCGTTCGTCACCGGAGCCGTCCTCCCGGTCGACGGGGGCGCGGGCATGGGGCACTGAGCGGCCCCGGGCGTCACCGGGTTCATCCCAACGGCAGCGCGAGCAGGGTGTTCTGCTGGCACGCCGCCACCAGGCCGGCGGCGGGGTCGGTGGCGACCTGCCACGGGGCGGAGGTGGTGGCCGGTTCGCTGTAGTGCCAGCGCTGGGAGCCGTCGGCGGTGTCGAGGCCCCAGATGCCGTCGCTGCCGTCACCGGCCGGGACCACGAGCAGGTCGGGCCCGCACAGCGCGATCCTGCCGTCGGGGGTGAGCGCGCCCGGCGAGCGCCGCCAGCGCACCGCGCCGCTGGCGGCGTCGACCGCCAGGACGGAGGCGCCCGGGCCGAGTTCGGTGGTGAACAGGGTACGGCCGTCGCCGGAGAGGAGCGACTCGCCGAAGTGGTGGGCGGCGGTGCGCGGACCGATGTTCCAGCGCTCCGTCCCGGTGCTCGCGTCCCAGGCGACGGTCTTGCGGCGGGTGGTGAAGCAGAGCCCGAGCGGCTCGGAGACGGCGTAGAAGGGAGCGCCGTGGGCGCCGAGCGTCGGCTCGGCGCCGATGTCGACGCTCCACCGCACCGCTCCGGTGGCGGCGTCGCGGCCGATGACGTGGTCGGCGACGTCGACCGAGAAGACCAGTGCCCCCTGACCGGCGACGTACATGGCCTGGACGTGGGCGAGCGTGCCGAGGGCGGGCTGGTGCCACAGCAGCATGCCGCGCTGCGAGTCCCAGGCCGCGACGGCGGCGGGAGCGTTGCCGGCCAGCGGGTCGCCGGACGTGGTGAGGGTGCCCCAGGTGTAGACGGTGGAGCCGTTGCTGCCCTCCACGACCAGCACGTACAGCCCTGTCCGGTCCGCGCCGAACTCCGCGGTCCTGCGGCCGGTCACCGGGTCCAGGACCAGGACGCTGCCGAGCTCCTCGCGCAGCACCACCCGGTCGGCCGCGACGTGCGCCTCGGTGACGTCGAGGGCGGCGACGCCCGGGTAGGTCCAGCTGTGGTTCCCCGTCGCGCTGTCGTAGGCCTGGAGGTCCGCGATGCCGGTGACGTCCTGCCGGAGGTTCGCCTTGACCAGCACCTTGCCGCCCGCCAGGAGGGGACGCTCGTCGGAGGGGCGGTTCAGCGCGATCCGCCACAGGGGCGTCGGGGGGCCGCCCGCGACGGGCGTGGCCGAGGGCCGCGCCCCGGGCGGCGACGCCGGGCCGGGGCGGGGCCTCGCGCGGGAGCTCCCCAGCGGCCAGGTCGGCTTGGAGCTGCGGGACCGGGTGAGGCCGTAGGCGATCGCGGCGGAGAGAGCGAGCCCGGACGCGACCGCTCCCCGGACGACCAGCCGCCGACCGGCCTCGGCGTCCTGCCGGTCCGGGCGGTTCAGGTTCTGGTCCTGGTTCTGGTCCTGGTTCTGGTCCTTGTCCTGGTGGTGCATGGTGGCGTCGCCTTCCCTTCGTGCGTTCACGGGTTCGTCGGGTCCGTCAGTTCGCCGGGAGGGCCGTCAGGATGCTGTTGCCGGTGAGGGCCAGCACCAGGCCGGCCCCGGGGACCGGCACCAGGACCCACTCGTTGCCGGAGGTGTCGCGGCCGTCCGCGTAGAGCCAGCGTCGGCCGCCGTCGGAGAGGCCCACGGCGACGGCGGACGGCTCCCCCTCGACGCTCAGCAGCAGCAGCTCCCCCACCAGCGCCGGACGGTTGTAGCCGGCGTTGTCGAACTCCGCGTTCCAGCGTTGCTGTCCGGTGCGGATGTCCGTGGCGAGTAGCGCGTTCGCGCCGTTGTGCAGGGTGTAGACGGTGCCGCCGTCCACCGAGAGCACGGGCGGGCCGAAGGACCCGGCCGTCGGATCGTCACTGACGGTCCCCAGGGACCAGGCCCGCTTGCCGTCCGCGACGCTCCAGGCGGTCATCCGGCCGCGCGCCGCGACCAGCACGCCCTCGGGACGGGACAGTGCGAGATCCACCAGGGGTCCGCCGGCCAGCTTGTCACTCTCGCCGAGGGCCGCGCCCCACAGCAGCGCCCCGGTTCCCGCCGCGCGGGCGGTCAGCTGGAATCCGGAGTCCACGACGTACACCCGCTGCCCGTCGGCGACCGCCGACTCGGGCAACGCGCGGTCGCCCGACCCGAGCGGCTGCTGCCACAACGTGGTCCCGTCGGTGAGCCGGACGGCGAACAGCCAGGAGCCGACCTGCTGGTAGCCCCTGTTGTGCTCGGTGTTGCCGTACAGGTAGGCCACCTCTCCCTCGCACGCGAGGATCTCCATGAAGAAGTAGCCCGCCCCTGCGGTGATCGTGCGCACGGTGCTCCCGGTGGCCGGGTCCAGCACTAGCAGGCGGCCCGAGTAGTCGATCGCGAGGGCGTGCGGGCCGTAGGCGGTGAGGTCGTCGACAGCGGTGATCCGGGGCACGCTCCACAGCTGCCTGCCCGATGCCAGGTCCAGGCCGGCGAGCCTGGTGGTCGGGGCGACGTCGGCGGTCTTCACCAGGGCGGTCCGGCCCACGACCAGCGGGGTGACGGCGGCCGGCTTGGTCAGCCGGACGCTCCACAGCGCGGATGGGGCGGTCCCGGCGGGCCGCGGCGACGGCTTGACGCTGAACCCGCCCGCCCCCGTGGGCGGGGTCCCGGTCGCTCCGCGGCCTGCCGTGGCACCGGTGCGGTGACGGCCCGACAGGTCCAGGGCGAGCGCGGTAACGCCGCCGACCACGGCGGTGCCGCCGGCGGCGAGCAGCGTCGTGAGCAGCTTGCGCCGCGACGGCTCTGCGCGGCCCTGCCCGGGTGGCTCCTCCTCGTGCGTCGGCTCCAGGTCCACGACCCGGGCGGCGGCGCGGGCGATCGCCGCGGTGACCGGGCCGGGAAGCCAGTCGCCCGCGAGCGCGAGGCCGGCGCCCTGCGGACACAGGGCCGCCGCCAGCGCCACCGGGCCCGGTCGACCGTGGGGCTGCTTGGCGAAGCAGACCTGGAGCAGCTGCGCCAGGGCCCCCGGCACCCCCGCCAGGTCCGGATACCCGTGCACGACCTGGAACAGCTGCCCGGCGACGGTGCCGTGGCCGAACGGCGCCCGTCCGGTGGCCGCGTAGGCGAGCACGGAGGCGAGCGAGAACACGTCGCTCGCAGGCCCGACGGGCAGGCCGGACGCCTGCTCGGGCGACATGTAGCCCGGAGAGCCGATGACCACGTCCGTGCCGGTCAGCCGGGTGCCGTCGACCGCGCGGGCGATGCCGAAGTCGATCACCCTGGGGCCGTCCGGGGAGAGCAGCACGTTGCCCGGTTTGAGGTCGCGGTGGACCAGGCCCGCCGCGTGGATGCCGGCCAGCGCCTCCGCGAGCCCCGCGCCGAGCGCGCGCAGGCTTGCCTCCGGCAGCGGGCCGTGCGCGGCGACGGCGTCCCCCAACGTGGGGCCGAGGACGTAGGCGGTCGCCAGCCACGGCGTCTCCGCGTCGGGGTCGGCGTCCACGACCGGCGCGGTCCAGCGTCCCGGGACGGCGCGGGCCATGGCGACCTCGCGGGCGAACCGGTCGCGGAACTCGCGGTCGGTGCCCAGCTCCGCCCTCACCACCTTGACGGCCACGGCCCGTCCGTTCGCCGAGCGGGCCAGATAGACCCGGCCCATGCCCCCGGCGCCCAGTCTGGCAAGCACCTGGTACGGCCCCAACCGCCGCGGATCCGATGACTCCAACGGCTGCACTGCGTTCTCCCTCAGCGGCTGCCCGACGCCCGTCGTCTGCGGTGATCGTGGTCCGGCGCGGGGAGGAACGACAGCTCAGGGCACCGGTCATATATGACCGGTCCCGCCGAAAGGTGGTGCACGTTACGATCGACCGGAACTGAGACCAACTCACATACGGGGGAACTGATGAGGCTTCGCACCAGCATGCCCGCGCCCACCCTGGCCGCCGCCTGCGCACTCACCGCCGCGGCCGCCGTTCTCGTCGCCGTGCCGACCGCGAGCGCGGCCCAGCCCGCCCGGTCGCAGGGCGTCCGCGTGGACGCGGGCGCCGCGAACCACGCCGCGCCGCCCTCCGGGGGCCTGTCCTGGAGCTTCTACACGTACCTGCAGGCGGGGCACCCCCTCCCGTTCGACGTCACGGGTTTCAGCCAGGACAAGGCGCCGATCATGGCGTGCGTCCGGTACCAGCAGACGTACGGGCCGACCTGGCACACCCTGGGCTGCACCAAGCCGGACGTGTACAAGACCAAGGGTCAGATCCGCGTCGGTTTCCCGCACACCGGCTACTACGGCATCGGCGTCGAGCTGCTGGAGCGTGTGCACGGGGCGTGGCTGCGCGTCGCGGACACCTACGGCAATCCCCTGGTCACCGTGGTCGGCACGAAGCCCGTGAAGAACCCGAAGGCCGTCCAGCGGGGAACGGGCAGCCCCCGGGACCTGATCTACCCGCAGCCGGAAAACGGGAACACCGACGTGGGCGCCGCCCGCCCCGCGGACTGGAACACGATGGTCCCGGAGAGCGTCACCCCCGCCGACGTGAGCGGCCAACAGTTCTGAGGCCCCACGCTGACCCCGACCGGCCTACCGGTCGGGGTCGGGCTCCGGGCGATCGGGGCCCCGGAACGGCCGCCGGGCTTCGCGCCCCGGATCGCACTGCGCCTGACCGCCGCACTGGTCGACGGACCCCTGCGCCCGGCCGGGGTCGGCAGCATCGAGCCGGTTCTCGACGACCTGGCGCGGCTCCGCGGTCCCGGGGCGGACACTGTCGTTCTCGACCCGCATCACGGAGACCCGCAGGAGACGCTGCGGCCGCACACCGCCTGGCACGCTCTGGCCGAGGTGGCCACCCTTTGGAGGAACGCATCATGATCACCGCCGCCGACGAGGCTCTGCTGCTGCGCGCCGTCGAGATCGCCGCGCACGCCGTCTCCCTGGGCGACGCGCCCTACGGCTCGCTCTTGGCCTGCCCGGGCGGGGAGATTCTCGTCGAGGCCCACAACACGGTGCGGCGCGACAACGACATCGCGGCCCACCCGGAGCTGAAGCTGGCCCGCTGGGCGGCACGTGAGCTCGACCCGCAGGCGGCCGCCGACACCACTCTCTACACCAGCTGCCAGCCGTGCGGCATGTGCACCGGCGGCCTGGTCCGCTCCGGGATCGGACGCGTCGTCTACGCGCTCTCCACCGAGCAACTGGTCGAGCTGAACCCGGCGTCCGGCGCGTGGCCGACCCTGCGGCAGGAGGGCCCGGCCCTGTTGGACCAGGCACGTGTCCCCATCGAGGACTACTACCGGGCCGGCTGACGAGCCCGCCTCAGGGCCCGCTTCCGCCCGCCCCGAGGAAGGGCAGCAGTTCGAGCCGTCCGCCGCGCGTGGTGGCTGCCCGGTGCAGGGCGGCGAGGGTGCGCGCCATGGCCCCGGTGACGGTCTCGACGCCCGCACGGCGTTCGAACCAGCGCCAGTCGCCGTGCACGTTGAGTTCCAGGAACACCGGCTCCTCTCCCTGCATGAGGAAGTCGAACGCCGCGTGGCGCAGCCCGAAGGCGGTGGCGAGGACGCGGGCGGCGGCGAGGGCCCGCGGCGGGGGCGGCACGGCGGTGACGCGGACCGACGCGGGCCGGGTCCACAGGTCCGCGGGCCGCCGTTTGGCGATCTCGAACGCGTGGGGCTCGTTGCCCGTCAGGTAGAGCCGGATCTCGCGGTCATGGTTCACGTACTCCTGGACGACCAGCGGTGTTCCCGGTGCGGCGCCCGGGAGCACGGCCGTCCGATCCGCCCCGGCGATCACGGGCAGGAACCAGTGGAGCACACCGGGCGTCGCCTCGACGTAGTGGCGGTCCAGTGCCTTGACCACGATCCGTCCGCACCCGAGCCCGGCGGCCGCGGCCGCCGGGTCGGTGGTGACCACGGTGCGCGGCGTCCGCACGTCCAGGGCGGCCGCGCGGCGCAGCTGCTCCAGTTGGCCGGGGTCGTGGTGGCCGACCGACGCCGCTGAGATCAGCGGGAGCTGGCGGGCGAGGGCGGCCCACGCGTCACGCCGGAACAGGTCGGCGGCGGGATCGGGCGCGGCCAGCACGGCGCGCGGGCCGAAGTGGCGAAGCCACGTCACCGTGGGCCGGACCGCCGCGCCCGCGATCTCCAACGCTCCCTGCGGCGTGCAGCGGATCTCGCCGCCACCCGGCACCGCCGCATCCGCGTCCAGCCGGACGACGGGGACACCCGCGCGGTGCAACAGCGCCGCGACGCGACCGGCCTCGCGGTCAGCCCGGCGGGTCAGCACCACGACGGACGGCACGGCCGGTTCAGCCATGGGTGTTCGCCAGCAACGCCTCCGCCATCGCGAGCAGTTGCATGGCCTTGTCCGAGCGCAGGTCGGGAGAGGTCGCCCGCAGCCGGGTGAGCAGTTCCAGCCCGATCGCGGCCTGGTCGGCGAGCAGGTCGAGCAGGGCGACGTCGGCCATCTCGCGGGCCGGCATGAAGGCGCCGCGGTCCAGGACCTCCAGCACGCCGATGCAGGCGTCACCACTGAAGAGCGGGGCCGCCATGATGCTGTCGGGGACGTAGCCGGTCGACTCGGCGGCCTCGGTGGAGAACTGACGCGACTCACGCAGGTCGTCCACGAGCATCGTCTGGCCGGAGGCGGCCACCCAGCCGGCGATGCCGGTCCCGGCGGGGAAGCGGGTGCCCACCAGTTTGTCGTCGCCCTCCCCCGCCACAGCTTCGAAGACCAGTTCGCCGGTGTCGGGATCGACCAGGAACACCGACGCGGCGGCGGCGCCGAACGCGTGGCGGGCCACCTGGACGACCGAGCGCAGCAACCGTCTCTCGGTGCTCGCGCCGAGGTCCGCGCCGAGGTCATCGGCCTGGCTCATGTGCACCTCCGGTTCGCTGCGCCACGTTGGCGGCGCACTGGAAGAGGACCGTCTTCAGCTGGGCCGGGGTCAGCCACGGGTGTTTGCTGAGCACCAGCGCGCACAGTCCGGCGATGTGCGGGGCGGCGAAGCTGTTGCCGGTCGACCGGATCGTGCCGCCGCCGGGCCAGGCGACCGGGACGCGGACCCCGCGGGCGTGGAACTCCACCGGCGGCGCCGGGTTGTAGTAGTAGGTCATCGGCTCGTCCTCGTCGTGGCTGGCGACCGAGACGACCGAGGCGAAGGACCAGGGGAAGCTCGGCACGGGCCGGTTGTGCGCGGACACCACGAGCGTGCAGCGGCGGAAGTAGGCGCGGTCGGCGAGTTCGTGCAGGTTCGCCGCGAGCGTCGTGCGGGTCGTCGCGAGGGAGAGGTTGACCACGTCAAAGCCCTCCTCGACGGCCCAGGCCAGCCCGGCGAGCAGGGCGTCGCCGCTGCCGTTCTTGCCGTCGGTCAGGACCCGGACCGAGGACAGGGAGGCGCTCGGCGCCAGCGCGCGGATCACGCCCGCGCAGGCGGTGCCGTGTCCGGCGGCGTCGGTGGGCGGGCAGTCGACGATGCCGACAGTGCCGTCCTCGCGCTCGACGACGGTGACCGATCGGTCCAGCTCCCCGATCAGCGGGTGGCCGCCCTCGACGCCGCTGTCGACGACACAGACGCGCACACCCGCGCCGTCGGCGCCGCCCCACGCCCACGCGGGACCGACGCCGGGCAGGTCCGCGCGCGGGAACGCGTCCGCGCCTCCGGCGCTGGTGACGGCCCCGTAGGCGGGGACCCCGACGACGTGGCGGCGGACCGCGCCACGCCACGGCGGGGCCGGGGCCGCTCCGGCGGGCCCGCCCGGGACGCCGGGCGGGCCCGCCGCGGTCGGAGCGGTGCCGGGGGCGGCTGCCGCCACCGGGGTCGGGCCGCCCGGTCCTGCGCTCATCGGCCGTCCCTTCGCGCGTCGAGCCACCGACGGACTTCGGCGGCGGGCAGTGCGGCGCCCTTGGCGAGCAGCGCGTCCAGTGCCGCGCCCGCGAGGCGCTCGGCCCGGACTTCGGCCCCGGCCGCCGCGAGCACCTGGGCGGCACCAAAGCGGACCTCGCCGAGCAGACACGGATCGTCGGTGTGCGCGACGGCCGCCAGCGCCTCGTCGACGGCCGTCAGGGCCTGCTCACCGTCCCCGCCCAGCTGGGCGAGCCGGGCGCGGACGACGAGTTGGACGGCGCGCCCGCGCGGCTCCAGCTCGTCCGGCCGGTCCAGGCCGTCCAGGCAGGCACGCGCGCTCTCGGGCGCGCCCGCCCGCAGGTGCGCGCGGGCGGCATGGACGGTGAGCGTCGCGGCGGTGGCGGGCTGCCCGAGGGAGGCCAGCAGCCCGGCCGCGCGGAGGTAGCCGCTCGCGGCGACGCGATGATCGCCCGTCAGCGCGTCGACGAGGGCGGCGACCTGGTCGCAGGCGACCAGGCCCGGCAGCAGGGACAGGTCGGTGGCGTGGCGCCGGGCCTGCCCGATCTGCGTCCGGGCGCGGTCGGCGTGCCCGGCCAGCGCCAGCATCCGGGCGCGGGTCAGCAGCACCGGGATGAGCAGGGGGCGGTCCCCGTCGAAGCGTCCGGCCAGGTCCTCGCAGAGGGCGAGGGCGGAGTCCACCGGTGTCGGCGACCACTGGGCGAGTTCGCACAGGGTGACCAGCAGCCGGTCGCCCTCGTAGCGGTCCCCGAGCCGTTCGGCCCGCTCCAGCGCCTGGCGGACGGCGCTCTCGGCGTCACCCAGGCGGCCGTCGGCGAATCCGGCCAGGGCCCGGTACTGGTGCAGGCGGCACCAGCCGACGTCGTCCGGGGCGTCCGGCTCCCCCGCGGGGAGGGCCGTCGCCGCCCGGTCCCCGGTCCGCAGCGCGATCGTCGCCCGGAGCACGTCGCAGGTGCGCCGGGTCCACGGGTCCTCGGCGCCCAGCCGTTCCGCCTCGGTGACGGCGGCCAGCGCCAGGGGCCACTCACCGAGAGCGCCCCGCGCGTCGCTGATCCGCACGGCGAGCGTGCGGTGCTCGCGATCCCGGGGCGGGGTCAGCGCCCGGCCCCGCTCCATCAGCGAGATCGCGGCTCCCAGGTCGCGCAGGCGCAGGGCCTGGTACCCACTGCCGACCAAGGCGCGGGCGGCACGCGCGGTGAGCGCGGGCAGCTCGGGGTGGCCGGGCTGCACCTCGGCGGTCAACCGGACGGCGGACTCCAGGTGGTGGGCCTGGTCGGCGCCCTGCGCCTCGTCCGCCGGCGCAGAGTCGTCCGCCGCCGGCCGGCCCTGCGGCGCCGCCCGGCCGGCCACCGAAGGACGGTCGGCGGCCCCGGGCCCGTGCCCCGCCCAGGGGCCGCCCGCCGGCGCAGAGTCGTCCGCCGCCGAGGGTCGGGTGCGGGCCTGGTCCGGTCCGGGGGCAGGCCGGTCGAGCGGCTCCGGCCGCGCCGCCCGGTCGGCCACCGAAGGACGGTCGGCGGCCCCGGGCCCGTGCCCCGCCCAGGGGCCGCCCGCCGCCGGGGGCCCGGGCAGCGGCCGGTCGGCCAGGCGGGTGTGCCAGACGGCGCGGGTGGCCTTCGGGGTCATCTCGTAGAGGGTGTCCCTGGCCAGCATGCGGGTGAACCGGTGGCCCCCGGCGTACCCGGACGGGTGGACCGCACCGGCGCGCCGCAGCGAGCCGAGGCTCTCGGCCACCGCGGCCGGGGTGAGTCCGGGGACCCCGTCGGCGAGGCTGAGCACGTCGGCCTCGGTGAACGACCCGCCGACGCAGGCCGCGCGCTCCAGCACGGCCCGGTCCGTGGGCGGAAGGCGGTCGAGCCAGGCCGAGAGCAGCACCCGGACGGAGGTCGGCACCGCGCCGCCGACGGGCAGGCCCTCGGCCAGTCCGTCGGTGAGCAGCTCGGCCAGCAGCGGGTGTCCGGCGCACTCCTCGGCGATCCGGCGCAGCCGGCCGTCCGTGGCCTGCTGGGCGGTGACTTCGGCACGCTCGGCCAGCAGCGCCACCAGTCGGCGGGTCTCCGGACCGCCGAGCGGCCCGAGCCTGACGGTGGCCGCGTCCGCGAGGCCCGCGAGCCCTTGCCCGGGTGACGCCTCCTCGGACCGGGCGGCGCAGACGACCAGCGCCCCGGCCCCACGCGCGTGCGCCGCCACGCCGGTGAGCAGCTCGACCAGGGTGGGTTCGGCCCACTGCACGTCCTCGACGGCGAGCACCACCGGGCGGCGGCGCGCGAGCACCTCCACCAACCCGCGGAACGCCCAGGCGATCTCGGGGACGCTGACGCCGGAGCGGCCCGCGCCCGCCGCGGCGCCATGGTCCCGGCCCACCGCCACCGCCAGGGCGGCCACGGCGCGTTCGGCGTTGGGATGGTCGGCCCGCAGCACGCGGACCGCCTCGTCCCAGCCGTCGGGCAGCGAGTGCACGGCCTCGGCCACGGGGCGGTAGGTCAGGCCGGCCCCGTAGGGCTGGCAGGCGCCGCGCAGCACCAGGTGTCCCCGCCCGGCACTGCGGTCGGTGAACTCCCGCAGCAGCCGGGTCTTGCCGATGCCCGCCGGTCCGGTCACCACGGCGAGCCGGCACCGGCCCTCGTACCGGGCCTGCTCCCATTCCCCTTCCAGGAGCCGAAGTTCGCGGTCGCGGCCGACCAGCGGCACGGCGGCCGGGAGGTCCTCGTGCTCGTCCCCCCGGAGTGCGCCCAGCATCCGCCAGGCCGGAACGGGCTCGCGTTTGCCGCGCAGGGTGAGGTCGGGAAGGCGCTCCAGCCGGACCCGTCCGGCCACCAGGCGGGCCGTCTCCGCGCCGACCAGCACCTCGTGGGCCTGCGCCTGCGACTGGAGCCGGGCGGCGGTGGGGACCACGTCGCCCACCACCCTGACCCCGCCGCCGACCGAGCCGACCACCACGGCCTCGCCGGTGGCGATGCCGCAGTGCACCCCGAGCCGGACGCCGTACTCGTCCGCCAGCCGGGTGTTGCCCTCGTCGAGCGCGTCGAGGATCGCGGCGGCGGCCTGCACCGCGCGCAGCGCGTCGTCCTCGTGGCTGACCAGCCCGCCGAAGACGGCCATCACGGCGTCGCCGATGAACTTCTCCACCACACCGCCCCGGCTGCCGATCGCGTCGGTGCAGGCGGTGTAGTAGCGGTCCATGGTGGCGTGGAGCGCCTCCGCGTCCATGGTCTCGGCCATCGTGGTGGAGCTGACCAGGTCCATGAAGAGCACGGTGACGATGCGCCGGCTGTCGGTGGCCGGCGTCCGCAGGGCGAGGGGGCTGCCGCATCCGGGGCAGAAGCGGGCGGCCTCGGGGGCCGGCGCGTGGCAGCTGCTGCACCGCACCTGCCCGCTCACAGGAGCTTGAGGTCCTGACCCTCCACCTCGCCGGAGGCCGCCTCCAGCCGGTCCTTGACCGTGTTCAGCACCCGGACCTCGTGTTCGCTCAGTCCCGCGAGGACGGAGCGCTGGTCCTGGGAGAGCAGGTCCACCGGATGCCCGGCCTCCCGCAGTGCGTGCAGTGCGTCGAACGTCATGGTGACCGGCCCTCCGTTTCCCTCGTGCGGCCGTGCGGCGCGCACGTGTTCCGCCGGGAGCGGGGGCCAGGCCCCCTGTGCGAGAACACCCTCGGCATAAAGACGGGCGATGAGTTCCGTGCGATTGGAGGCGCCCATTCTCCGTAACATGCTGCACAGGTGCGCGGCCACCGTGTGGGGGCTGATCCACAGGTCCTCGGCGATTCTCCGGTTCGAGGCGCCGACCGCGATCATCGAAGCGATGCTGATTTCACGACGGGTCAATCCGAAAACGCCGAACGGGGTTTCGGCCAAGGGTTCCGCTTCCATCCAGAATGCACCCCCTGCCGCACAGGGTAGCCAGCGCCAACTGCCTGAACAAGAAGGCGACGGCACGCTTTTCGCGACCAGACGGGTTCCGGCCACGCAGGTCCGGAACGGTCCGGACCGGTCCGGAACGGCCCGTACCGCCGCCGGCCGCATCAATAGCCGATTGAGGGATGCGGGACCGTCACGCGCTCGGCAACCTGGCTCGTGCACCTGCCACGTCCTCCACTCCCGAAGGAGCCAGCATGTCGCAAGAGGCACTGGACGCCCTCCGCAGCGCCGGCACACCCGTGGACCTCCTGTCCGACTCGGAGCGCGAGATCTTCTCCTCGCTCAGCCCGGACGAGGTCTCCGTGCTCACCTCGATCCAGGGGCGCCTCAACGAGGCGGCCGCCGCGGTGCAGGGCCAGGTCGCCGACAACAACGTCAACACCCTCTGCTGACGCCCCTGCCCGAACCCCAGTCGTGCCCGGGGCTCCCCGGGCACGACGGACCGCGAACGGCCGGGAGGCCCGGATGGACAAGGTGAGCCGGTACCTGGTGGTCAGCGACCGCACCTACGCCGACCCGGGCGGCGGCATGCCGGTGCGCCTGCTCTACGGCACCAGGACCGCCCACACCATGGTCGTCGATCCGGCCACCGCCGACGCCCTCGCCCGCCGCGACGCCGACGCGGTGCCGACCGCCTGGCGACAGCCACTGCGCGAGCAGCGCATCCTGGTGCCGGCCGGGGAGGACGAGCGCGGTGCGGTGCTGGACCGCAACCGGCGCGCTTCCGCCGACCGTTCGGCCGTCCACATCGCCCTGCTGCCCACCTCCTACTGCAACATGGGCTGCACCTACTGCGGCCAGCGCCACACCCGCGGGGGCCTCGGCCGCGACCACCGCGACCGGGTCCGTGACCGGGTGCTGCGCGCGATCGCCGCGCCGACCACCCGCAGCCTGCGCCTGGACTGGTTCGGCGCGGAGCCGATGGCCGGCTACGCCGTGATCCGCAGCCTGGCCCCGCAGTTCGTGGCGGCCGCCACGGAGCACGATGTTTCGTACACGTCCGTACTCGTCACGAACGGCTCACTGCTCACCGTCGCGAAGATGCTGACCCTGGTCCGCGACTGCGGCGTGACCCACTTCGAGATAACCCTCGACGGACCGGCGGCCGTGCACGACCGGCACCGTCCGCTCAAGAACGGCCGGAACTCCTTCCGGCACATCGTCGACACGGTGAAGGCCGCCCTGGACACACCCGGCTGCACGACCCACGTGAACTTCCGCACCAATGTGGACGCGGAGAACCAGGAAAGCATTCCCGAATACCTGGAGACGATGGCCGGCGAGGGATTCGCGCGCGCCGACGTCTCCTTCACCCTGGCCGCCGTCCATTCGTGGGGAAACGACGTCTCCTCCGTGGAACTGCCCGGGAAGGCCTTCGCCGAGCGGGAGCTGGAGTGGCTGCGACTGCTCCAGGACCACGCCCTGAACGCGCAGTTGCTCCCGCACACGCCCAAGCGGGTCGTCTGCCCCGCCGTCACCACCTCGGCGGAGATCATCAGCAGCACCGGCAACGTCTTCTCCTGCAGCGAGTACCCGCTGGTGGAGGAGGCGGAACAGCACCGGGCGCTGATCCGGCTGGACCAGCTGGGCCCGGAGCCCGGCCGCCCGCTCGGCCCCTTCGACGGGTGGCACGACGACATCGCCAACGGCCGCTCCTGGTGCACCGACTGCGTCTTCATGCCGACCTGCGGCGGCTCCTGCCCGAAGGCCTGGCACGAGGGCCACCCACCCTGCCCGGCCTACAAGTTCAACATCCAGGGCCGGTTCGACCTGCTGGCGCGGCGGTGCGGCCTGGAACCGGTGGCGGCCACCCCGGCGCCGGAAGGGGCCCGATGAGCGGCCGGTTGCTGCTCGGCGTCTGCGGTTCCGCCAACATCCTCGCTCTGCCACAGCACCTGATCGCCCTGGCCGGCGACGGTGGCCCGGAGATCCGGATCGTGATGACCCGCTCGGCCGCCGCGCTCATGCCCCCTGCCACCCTGGGGCTGCTCTGCCCCGACGTCCTGTGCGACGGCCGCGACGAGCTGACCACCAGCCATGTGTCGCTGGCCGGCTGGGCGGACCGGCTGGTCGTGCTCCCGGCCACGGCCAACATCCTCGGCCAGGCCGCGGGCGGGCTCGCCTCGGGGCTGCTCAGCTCGGTCCTGCTCGCCCACGAGCGCCCCGTCCTGTTCTTCCCGGCGATGAACCGCCACATGTGGCGGCACCCGGCCGTCCGCCGCAACGTCGCGCGCCTGCGCGCGGACGGGCACGTGGTGATGGAACCCGTGCTCGGCCCGGCCTGGCAGGTGGCCACCCAGGACGTCCAGGAGAACTGCGGGCTGCCGACCCCGACGGCGGTCCGCGCGGTGGTGGACGAGTTCCTCCGCCTCCCGCTGGACCCGCTCGGCGCGACCGAGGCCGGCGGCCTTGCCACGCCGCCACCGCCTGGAGCACGCCGGGACGGCGACGCTGCCGCCGGAGCGTGGTCCGGCGCGCCACCGTCGGCCACCGCTGGCAGGCAGGCCCGCGGCGGGCCGGTCGGCCCCGCGCCGGTCGGCGCGGTGGGCGCGGCCCGGCCCGCACCCGGCCGGGAAGGCTGAACCGCGCTGCCCTCACGCCCCGTCGTCGAAGGAGGACCCGTGCCCCACCCAGGTCGCCCCCGGCGCGAGCGCGCCGTCCGCGCCGCACGTGGCGGGCCGTGGGCGGTGCCCGGATTCCGGCTGCTGCTGGCCGGTCAGTTCAGCTCCACGCTGGGCGACTACTGCTTCGCGGTCGCCCTGCCCTGGCTGCTGCTCTCCGGCCCGGGCGGCCCCGTCCTGCTGGGGACGGTGCTGGCCTGCTACGGCGTCCCCCGGGTGCTCACCATCCCGCTGGGCGGGGTCCTCGCCGACCGCTACGGCGGGCGCCGGGTGATGCTGCTGGCCGACGCCGCCCGCGCCGCGGCCACCGCCGTCCTCGCCGCGCTGGCCGCGTCCACCGCACCGCAGCTGGCCTGGCTGGCGCCGATCGCGGTGGTGCTGGGCGCCTGCTCGGGCCTGTTCCTGCCGGCGTCCTACACCCTGCTGCCGGCGTTGCTCGGCCAGGACGAACTGCGCCGGGGCAACGCCCTGTCGACGATGGCGAACCAGGTCGGCGGCGTGCTCGGTCCGACGGCGGGCGGTGCGCTGGTCGCCGCGTTCGGCGCCACTCCGGCCCTGGCCCTGGACGCCGGCTCCTTCGCCGTCTCCGCCCTCGCCCTGCTGCGCCTGCGCACGGCCCGTCCCGAGGCGGCGCGCACCCCCGAGGCCACCCCCGAGGCCACCGCCGCGCCATCGGCGGGCCCGTCCTTCGCCTCCCTGCTGCGGCACGGACGGCTGCTGCACGTGGTGCTCGCCGTCGCACTGGTGGCCAACCTCGCCTTCAACGGCACCATCGAGGTCGCGCTGCCCGGGCTCGCCCACGAGCGGCTGGGTGCGGGCGGGTACGGCGTGCTGCTCACCTGCCTGAGCCTCGGCGGTCTGGCCGGATCGATGATCGCCACCCGGGCCCGTCAGGACCGGGCCCCCGCGCGGCTGTTCGCGGTGCTCGCGGTGGTGATGGGGATCGCCCTGGCCGCCGTCCCGTACGCGGGCGGGCTGCCGGGCGCCGCGGCAGCCATCGCCCTGTACAGCGTCGCGAGCGGCTGGCAGAACATCGTCGCGGTGACCATGCTGCAGACCTGGACGCCGCCGTCGCTGACGGGCCGGGTGATGAGCCTGGTGATGCTGGCCGTCATGGGGACCTTCCCGGTCTCCGTCGCGCTGGCCGGGTTCGGAGTGCGCAGGCTCGGCCCGGCGCCGTTCTTCCCGATCGCGGGGGCCGCCATCGCCGTCGCCGTGCTGACCGCGCTGACCCAGCGGGCCTTCCGCGACCACCGCCCCGGCCAGACCTTCGCAGACGCGGTGGACGCGGTGGACGCGGTGGACGTCAGGGACGTCGCGAACGTCAAGGACGTCGAGGCGCCACCGGCCGAGCCCGTGCCCCGGCCGCACAGGACCGTTCCGAGGAGTCAGGAGTCCCAGGGATGAGTGTCTTCGTTCCGCTCGGCCGCCGGCCCGGCTCCGAACCTGGCGCCGAACCCGGCGCTGAGCCCGGTCGCGAGGCCGAAGCCGGGCCCGCCGCACGCGAGGTGCCCTACCTGCTCGTCAGCCCGCCGGTCACCGATCCCACCGCGCCCTACCACTCCATTCCCTACCTCGTCGGCGCCGCCCGCGCCGCGGGCCACACGCGCTGCCGCTGCGTGGACGCCAATCTGGACGCCTTCGAGTACCTCGCCGCGCCCGCCCGTTTCGGCGCCAGGCTGGAGGCGGCACGACGGCTGCGGGCCGAGGTCGAGTCGCTGCCGGCGCCGTCCCGGCTCGACGAGATCCGCTACCGGCTCTGCCTGGCCGCCGAGGGACTCGAGGCGAACGCCGCGCAGGAGGCCCTGCGCATCTTCCAGGACCCCGAGCTCTTCCACCACCCGCCCACCTACGCCCAGGCCGTCGCCGTCGTCGGCCGCTGGCTGGACCTGCTGTCGCTCGACACGCCCGTGGGCGTGCTGGACGGCTTCTCGCTGCGCGGCAAGGCGGGCGTCAACCTGTGCAGTACGGCCGACCTGGCCGACCCGGAGGTGATCGACGCCGTGGCCCGTCCCTTCGCGGGCTGGCTCGAGGAGGTCTTCCGGCCCCAACTCCTGGACCAGCCCTGGGAGGTGGTGGGCTTCTCGGTCAGCTACACCGCCCAGCTGCCGGTCGCGCTGCGCATGGCCCGGCTGGTGCGCACCGTGCTGCCGCGGGTCGTCGTCGTCCTCGGCGGCACCGAGATCGGCGACCTGGTCAAGTACACCGGGGACCGCGACCGCCTGTGGCAGGTGCTGCGGGACGCGGACCTGGTGGTGCCGGGCGAGGGCGAGGCGGCTATCGTCGGCATCCTCGACGCCGTCCGCGACGGGCGCCCACTCACCGGCCTCGCCGGCGTGATGAGCCGGGACCACGACGACACCCCCGTGGTCTACGGCAGCGTGGCCACCCCGCCCGGACCGGCCTACGACGTGTGGGACTGGCCGCGTTACTGGTCCCCCGAACCGGTGCTCCTCTACAGCCCGACGCGCGGCTGCTACTGGAACAAGTGCACCTTCTGCGACTACGGGCTCAACACCGACCGGCCCACCTCCCCCTCCCGCGAACGCCCGATCCCCTCCGTGCTGGCGGA
The DNA here is from genome assembly GCF_041261265.1 of Streptacidiphilus sp. MAP12-33. Lineage (NCBI taxonomy): Bacteria > Bacillati > Actinomycetota > Actinomycetes > Kitasatosporales > Streptomycetaceae > Streptacidiphilus > Streptacidiphilus sp. MAP12-33. The sequence continues at coordinate 199,764 of NZ_JBGCCA010000005.1, read as the reverse complement.
CCTGACGGAGGCACGCCGGTTCGGCCGCTACGTCTACTTCGCCGTCGACGCCATGTCCCCGCGCTACCTGCGCCGCCTGAGCGCGGCGCTGGCCGAGTCCGGCCTGGACCTGCGGTGGGCCGCGGAGCTGCGGCTGGAACGGACCTTCCCGGAGCGGGCCGTCGGTCAGGCGCTGGCCGACGCCGGGTGCGTGGCGGTCTCCTTCGGCTACGAGTCGGGGGCGCAGCGCATCCTGGACCTGATCGACAAGGGGGTGCGCATCGCCAACGTGCCGGCCGTGCTCAAGGAGCTGGCGGACAGCGGGGTGGCCGCCCAGATGATGGGCTTCACCGGCTTCCCGACGGAGACGGCCCAGGAGGCGCTCACCACCTACGAGTTCCTGCACGAGCACGAGGAGCTGTGGACGACGGCGGGGATCGGCCTGTTCTCGCTCACGCCCGGCTCCATCGTCGCCAAGGAGCCGGAACGCTTCGGCATCGAGGTGCTCCCGCCGTCACGCTCCGACGACATCCACCGCTACCTGCCCTGGCGCGACCCGCACAGCGGCGAGACCCACTGGCCGGACGGCGCAGACCCGCGCATCCCGCAGGAATACGTGACGCGCACGCGCCGCGCCGAGTTCGACCGCCCCTTCACCGGCGGCATCGACTCCGCGCACAGCATGCTCTCCTACGGCCGCCACGGACGCGGGTTGCTGCCTGAGGTCGAGCCCGGGGAGGAACCGCGCGTGCGCCTGGTCCGGGAGCGGACCGTCTCCCTGCCCTTCGCGTCGATCGGCACGCTGACCGACCTCGACGCGTTCTTCGCCGAGGTGATCCGCCGCACCAGGGAGGACCTCCCCTCCACCTCGGGCGACTTCGCGCCGTGGCTGGCCGCCCCCGGCTCGGCCGTCCGCGGACGCTCCGCCGTCCTGGTGCTGACGAACGGCACCCTGATCGAGGCCCCGGACGGCCTCGACCTGGACGGCGAGAGCCCCCTGCATCAGGCGCTGCGCCTGATGCTGGCGGCCCGCGCCCGCGGCTGACTCGCGCCACCGCGAGACCGGGGCGTGGGTCAGTGGCGCACCAGACCGGTGCGCTTGACCGACGCCAGCAGCGGGGTGACCTCGATGGCCGTGACCGCCGCCAGCGGGCCGAGCGACTCGGTCAGGAAGGTGTAGAGGGCGTCGAGGTTCGCGGCGGCGACGGCGACGACCAGGTTGGCCGGGCCGGTGGTGGCGGCGCAGAAACGAACCTGCGGGTGGGTGCTCAGGCTGCGGCCGGTCTCCTCCAGCGCGCCCGGGCGGACCGAGAGCCACAGCAGTGCCTCGGTCTGCGCGCCGAGCAGGGCGAGGTCGAGTTCGGTGGCCAGGCGCAGCACCTGGCCCTGGACCAGGGCTTCCAGGCGGTGGCGGGCGCTGAGCGCCGTGGTGCCGGCCCTGCGGGCCAGGTCGGCGTAGGTGGCCCGACCGTCCTCGGCGAGCGCGGCGATCAGCGCGGCGTCGGCGGCCAGCGGCGCGTACGGCGTCAGCGGCGCGTGCGGCGACCGCGGCGCGTGCGGCTCGGAGTCGGGGGCGAGTGCGGCCAGTTCGGCCAGTTCGGCCGGTGAGAGGAGACCGGCGGTCCAGCGGAACGCCGTCGGGAAGACGCGCAGCAGGGTGTGGGCGGTCCAGGAGCCGACGGCGTCCGTGGCGGGCAGATCGCGCAGCAGCAGGGTGTTGCGGGCGTCGGCGCCCTCCAGGAAGAAGACCGTGGAGATCTCGTCGCCCCCGCCGAGGATGTCCACCCAGACGGTGTCGCCCCGCCGGGCCAACGCCTGGGCGACCTGACGGATCCTGTTCGGCCGGACGCGGATCCGCAGGACCAGGGGAACCAGGTGCGGGAACCGCGCCGGGTTGCGCACGACGGTCGCCCGCAGGGTGCCGTCGGCGTAGAGCGGGCCCACGCGGCGCACCACGGTGCGCTCGGCCAGGCCGAGGCAGCGGGCCAGCTCGCGCCAGGAGACACGCGGCGCGGCGACCAGCCCGGCCGCGATCCGCTGGTCGGTCTCGTCGAGCGCCTGTCTCATGATCTGCATGCTACGCCGCTCCCGTGGCGCACAATCTGCGCCTGGGCTCTGACTGTGGCGCCCGATCACCGCGATGCCCCTACAACGGACTCGTCACCAAGGTGCACCTCCGATCCGAGGGAGAAGACGATGACCGATCGCGGAGCCGACCTGCTGATCCGTGCGGGAGCGGTCCACAGCCTGGTACCCGGTCAGGCGGCGCAGCGCGCCCTGGCCGTGCGCGGCGGCCGCGTCGCCGCCGTGTCCGCCGCGCCGGACGGGCTGGACCACCTCGTCGGCGCCGCGACGCAGGTGCTCGACCTGCCCGGCGCCACCGTGCTCCCGGCCTTCGACGACACCCACACCCATCTGGTCTTCGCTGCGCTCGGCGCCCATGACGTGCCCGTCCACCGGGCCCGCACCATCCCCGAGCTGCTCGACCTGATCCGGCAGCGGGCCGCCGTCACCCCTGCGGGCGAGTGGATCCGCACCACCACCAACTGGCAGGAACTCAACCTGGCCGAGCGCCGCATGCCCACCGCGGCCGAGCTCGACGAGGCCACCGACCGGCACCCGGTCCTGGTCAAGCGCGGCGGGCACAACGACGTGGTCAACAGCTACGCGCTGCGACTGGCGGGCATCACGCAGGACACCCCCGAGCCGCCGGGCGGCACCATCGGTCGTGACGCCGACGGCAGGCTGAACGGCAGGCTGCTGGACAACGCCCAGCACCTGGTGGAACGTCTGGTCCCGGCCCCCGACCGGAACCAGCGCGTCGAGGGCGTGCGTCTGGCCAGCCACGCCTACGCCGCCACCGGCATCGGGACCGTCCGGGACTGCGCGGTCACCCCCGAGGACTACGCGGTGTTCCTGGCGGCCCGCGAGTCGGGAGCACTCGGCACCCGCGTGCGGACGCTGATCTCGGCCCTCGGCCTCACCTGCGCGGCCCAGGTGGAGGACCTGCTCGACGTCATGGAGCAGTGGCGCGACAGCGCCGACCCCTGGCTGTCGGTGTGGGGCGTGAAGTTCGGCCTGGACGGCGGTCTGGAGGCCGGGGCCACCGAGGAGCCGTACGCCTGCGACCACTCCTACTCCGGGATGATCGCCTGGGAGTCGCAGGCGCTGGTGGAGGCGGTCGAGGCGGTGGTCCGGCGTGGTTGGAGGGTCGGCACGCACGCGTACGGCGACCGTGCGGTCCGCACCCTGCTGGACGTGTACGAGCGCGTGCTGGAGCGCAACCCCGGCCTGCCGGCCGGCACGCTGGTGATGGAGCACGGCGGGCTGGCCGGTCCCGAACAGCAGGCCCGCGCCGTCGCCCTGGGCATCCCGGTCACCATCCAGCAGCCGCTGCTGCACGACACCGCCGAGGTGGAGGAGGGCTTCTGGGGGCCCGAGCGGGTCGCCCGGCTCTTCCCCGCTCGGGGCTGGATCGACCTCGGTGCACAGGTCAGCGCGGGTTCGGACTTCCCCGTCGGCCAGTTCGGCGCCATGCGCTCGGTCTGGGGTCTGACCACCCGCCAGACCGTCATCGGCGTCAAGGGCCCCGAGCACGCCATCGGCTACGCCGAGGCCCTGACCCTGCACACCGCCAACGCCGCCCGGCTGCTCGGCGAGGAGCACCTGCGCGGCGTCCTGACCCCCGGCCGCCTCGCCGACCTCACCGTCTGGGACCGGGACCCGGCCCACTGCTCCGGCGAGGCCCTGCGCGACCTGATGCCCACCCACACCTTCGTCGGCGGCCGCCTGGTCGCCTCCACCGACGCGCGCTGAGCCCGGCTCAAGGCACGCCGCTCGGGGCCCGGACGGGCGGGGTCGCTCGGCCGGGGTCCGGACGGGCGGGGCCGCTCGGCCCAGGTCAGGACGGCCGGGGTCGCTCGGCCTGGGTCAGCTCGGCCGGGGTCCGGACGGGCGGGGCCGCTCGGCCCAGGTCAGGACGGCCGGGGTCGCTCGGCCTGGGTCAGCTCGGCCGGGGTCGCTCGGCCTGGGTCAGCTCGGCCGGGGTCCGGACGGGCGGGGCCGCTCGGCCCAGGTCAGGACGGACGGGGTCGCTCGGCCGGGGCCAGGACGGCGGGGTCAGGACGGGCGGGGTCAGGACGGGCGGGTGCGCCCGCGGGCCGCGCGCGCCCGGCGGGCGCTGGGCGGTCCCACCGGAACTCCCGCCGTCGGACCGGACGGGAACCGGCACCAGCCCGTGGTGAGCGTCGGCCGCACGGCTGCCGTCGGGGCCGGCGCATGGTCGGCGCCGGGCTCCCGCCACGGAGCGACGGGGTTGCCGAGCCAGCGTCCGTGAGCCGGGACGGTCTCGCCGCGCATGACCAGCGAGGAGGGGCCGACCACCGTGCCCTCGCCCAGCCGCGAGCCCGGCAGGGCGATGGCGTGCGGGCCGACGGTCGCGCCGGCGCCGAGCGTGACGCCGTCCATCCGCATCAGCCGGTCGTGGAAGAGGTGCGTCTGCAGGACGACGCCGCGGTTGACGGACGCGCCGTCGCCGATGGCGACCAGGTCGGTCTCGGGCAGCCAGTGCGTCTCGCACCACACGCCCCGGCCGATCCGGGCACCCAGGCTGCGCAGCCAGAGCGCGAGGAAGGGGGTGCCGATCAGCGAGCTGCCCAGCCACGGCATGGCCAGCACCTCGACGAAGGTGTCGAACAGCTCGTTGCGCCACACGAAGGAGCTCCACAGCGGCTGCTGCCCGGCGCGGAACCGCCCGACCAGCAGCCACTTGGCCGCCGTGGTCAGCAGGCAGGCGATCGTTCCCAGCGCCATCAGGACGGCCCCGGTGGCCAGCGCGCAGACCGCCAGTCCGTAGGTGTCGAGAACCTTCTGGAGCGTCAGCACGGCGAGGTCGCCGAGCAGCGCGCTGAGCAGCACCGGGAGGAGCCGGCACAGCTCCACGGCCGCGCGGGCCGCCACCAGCCGGCGCGGCGGGTCGTAGGTGCGGGCCGTGTCCGCCTGCTCGGGGCTGCGCTGCATCGGGAAGCCGGGGCGGCCGAGCCAGGAGCCGCGGGCCTCGGCGAGCGGCGGCGCGTCCGAGAGCACGCCCACCAGTGCGTCGTCGGCCAGGCCCCGGCCCGGGCCCACGATGGCCGAGTTGCCGACGAACGCGCGCCGGCCCACGGTCGCGGTGCCCAGCCGCAACCAGCCGCCCCGGACCTCGAAGGGCGCGAGCAGCGTGTCGTCGGCGAGGAAGGCCTGGTCGTCGACGCGGACCAGGCCGGGCAGGGCGAGCACCGTCGAGGCCTCGACCTGGCGGCCCACCGTGGCGCCGAGCAGGCGCAGCCACGCGGGCGTCAGCAGGCTCGCGTAGAGGGGGAAGAGGCCGCGTCGGGTCGCGTCCATGAGGCGGTGCACCAGCCAGGCGCACCAGGCGACCCTGCCGTGCGCGGGGTGGAGGCCGGGCACGAGCGGACGCGACAGGACGCGGACGGTGGCGGCCAGGAGCAGCGCGTAGAGCGGCACGGTGACCAGCACCATCGGCACGCTGAGCGCCAGCACCGTCATGAGGACCCGGCCGAGGTCGGCCGTGTGCCGGACCGCCAGGTAGAGCACCCACAGCGCCGGGGCCGCCGCGAGCAGCGGCAGCAGCTGGAACACGGGCAGCGCGAGTGCGTAGGCGGCGTTCCAGCGCAGGGAGCGGCGGTGGTGCGCGGCGGGCCACGGCTGTGCCTGCGGCGACCGGTCGAGCCGGGCCGGGGAACCGTGCACGCGCTGCCGGGCGGGGACGGCACCGTTGACGCAGCTGCCCGGCGCGACGTCGGCGCCCGCGCCGATGTCCGCGCCCGGCATCAGCATGGCGCGGGTCCCGACCCGCGCTCCGGCGCCGACCCGGACGGTGCCCAGGTGCAGCACGTCGCCGTCGAGCCACCAGCCGGCCAGGTCGGCCTCCTGCTCCACCGAGCAGCCCTCGTCGAAGGTGGCGAGGCCGGTGACGGGCGGCATGGCGTGCAGGTCGACGTGGGCGCCGACGCGGCAGCCGAGCAGCCGGGCGTAGCGGGCGGCCATGGGGGTGCCCAGCACGGAGGCGATGTTGAAGCTCGCCGCGACGCGTTCGGCCGTCCACAGCCGCAGGTGCACCGAGCCCCCACGCGGATGGCTGCCGGGCCGCAGCCGGGCGGTGAGCGCCCGCGCGCCGACGGCGCCGATCGCGGCCCGGCCGGGCGAGCTGCCGAGCAGCAGCCATCCGGCGCCGATCAGCCACCAGGAGGTGTGCACGGTCCACGGCGTCGGGCCCACCAGGTCGTCGAGCACGGCGAGCGCGAGCACCCAGCGCAGGCCGGTGACGAGCGACAGCACCGTCAGCACCACCGCCTGGTAGGCGGCGACGCGGCGCGGGGTGGGACGGACCTCCCGCCGCTCCCCGGTCGGCGCGCAGACCTCGTCCAGGCGCGCGGCGAACTCCGTCAGGCCCGGTCGCCGGTACAGGTCGGCGACGCCGATGCCCGGGTAGCGGTCGCGCAGGGCGGAGACGAGCCGGGCGGCGCCGAGGCTGCTGCCGCCGAGGGCGAAGAAGTCGCTGTCGGCGTCGACGGGGACGCCGAGCAGCTGCTGCCACTGCCCGGCCAGCCACTGGGCCGTGCCGGTGAGCGCCGCCCCGGATCTGGATGCCGCGTCCGGTGGGGCGTCGGCTGTGGGCAGCGGCCAGGGCAGTGCGGCGCGGTCGACCTTGCCCGAGGTCCTGGTGGGCAGCTCGGGCAGGACCGCGAGCACCGGCACCAGCGCCGCAGGAAGGGCGTCCAGGAGGCGGCGTCGCAGATCCGCGCGGTCGAAGGCCGCCGCGGGGTCGTCCAGGACGAGGTAGCCGACCAGCGCCTGACCGCCCGCCTCGGTGTGCTTCACCGACGCGGCCGCCGCGCGGACGCCGGGCAGGGCCAGCAGCGCGGCCTCGACCTCGCCCAGCTCGATCCGGCGCCCGCCGAGCTTGACCTGGTCGTCGGCGCGCCCGACGAAGACGAGGCCCTCCGGGTCGGCCCGGACCAGGTCGCCGCTGCGGTAGACGCGTTGGCCGGGCAGCGCCGGATGGGGGCGGAACTTCGCGGCGTCCTTCTCCGGGTCGAGGTAGCGCGCGGTGCCGACGCCCGCGATGAGCAGCTCCCCGGTGCCGCCCCAGGGGACCGCGCGTCCCTCCGTGTCGACGACCGCCAGCTCCCAGCCGGCCAGAGGCAGCCCGATCCGGACCGGCTGCCCGGCCCGCAGGCGCGCGGCGCAGGCCACCACCGTGGTCTCGGTGGGCCCGTAGGTGTTCCACACCTCGCGCCCCGGCGCGTCCAGCCGCTCCACCAGCTCGGCGGGGCAGGCCTCGCCGCCGAGGATCAGCAGGCGGACGCCGTCCAGTGCGTCCACCGGCCACAGCGCGGCGAGCGTCGGCACGGTGGACACCACGCTGATCGCCCGCTCGACCAGCCACGGGCCGAGCTCCGTCCCGGCCTTGACCAGCGAACGCGGCGCCGGGACGAGGCAGGCGCCGTGGGCCCAGGCGAGCCACATCTCCTCGCAGGAGGCGTCGAACGCCACCGACAGCCCCGCCAGCACCCGGTCACCGGGACCGAGCGGCGCGTGCGTGAGGAACAGCCGCGCCTCCGCCTCGACGAAGGCGGCGGCGCTGCGGTGGGTGACCGCGACGCCCTTGGGGCGGCCGGTGGTCCCGGAGGTGAAGATGACCCAGGCGTCGTCGGTCGGCAGCGGCGGGCCGGTGCGCCGCCTCGGTGTCCCGGGTCCGTCCGCGACGCGGAACTCCGGACCGACCACCGCGCAGACGTCCGCGTCCTGCCACACCATCGCGGCCCGCTCGTCGGGGTCGTCGACGTCGACGGGGACGTAGGCGGCGCCCGCGTGGAGCACGCCGAGAACGGCCACGTACAGGTCCGCCGTCCCGGACGGCACCCGCACGCCCACGCGGTCGCCGGGGCCGACGCCCCGCGCGGTGAGCGCGGCGGCCAGCGTCTCGGCGGCCGTGCGCAGCCCCGCGTAGTCCAGCACCACGCCGCCCGCGTCCAGCGCGGGCGCCGTCGGCGCGGCGCAGAGGGCCGCGTCGAACAGGTCCAGCAGCGTGGCGGGCGGCGACGGCGGCCCGGCGCTCCAGCAGGCGGGCGGTGGGCCGGCGGTCAGCGTCAACGGCGTCAGGGCATGCGTCCGGGCAGGGGTGAGCGTCATGGTGGTCCTTGGACGAGAGGTACGACGGCCGGGGTGCGAAACGGCCGTAGGACGCGACAGATCAGACGATCTGACGGAAGGTGACGTGAGAACGCGACTCAGCCGCCGGTCCGGGAACGGGTGGGACGGCCGCCTTCCCGAAGGCGTGGGGCGAGATCCGCGTGGGGGCGCCGGGTGGGCCTGGAGCGGCTACCGAACGGCTATGGAGATGTCGAGCCCCGGCCCTATGAGAGAGGCCGCGCACATGGGAGAAGCCGAGTACCCGGCCTGGGCCGACGTCGGGGCCGCCATGGCGAAGAGCAGGACAGTTGGTGCCATGCACCAAGTTTTCGGGATCGAACGCCGCAGGTCGTGCCATTGCCGCACCATCTCAGCCTCTTCCCACCGGACTTCCAGGAAAATCCCAGAAATCTCCCCCAGCCGCACATCTTTCAACGACCGGGGGCGGGCGGAGGTCACTTGGGGGCGGCGTAGGCCGCCAGGCGGGCCCGGTGCCGCGCGCGGGCCGCGTCGAGCTCCTCGGCGAGGTCCTCGTGTGCGTGATGCTGATGCCACCGCAGGAACACGTCCTGCTGCGGGATGCCGGCCAACTCCCGTGCCATGACCAGCCGGCGGATCTCCCCCTGCCCGGGCCCCGCGGAGTGCTCCCAGACCAGGTCCGCCGCGAGCAGCCGGTCGAGCTCGGGACGCATGCGGCACCGGTCGCACTTCGGCAGGTTCTTCACCTCGGCGCGCAGCAGCGTCCGGAGCGCCTCACGCAGCGGCGCCGGGGTACGCGGGCTGCCGCTGTGGTGGCGCACCAGGCTGTCGAGGTCCAACCACTCGACGGTGATGTTCCGCTGCTCCCGGGTCTCTTCGTCACCGTCGGCGTCGCGGCCCAGGAGCGTCGCCCGGAACAGCAGCAGTTCGGCGCCCTCCACACCGATGGTGGGATGGTCGGCGGGAACGAGCTCCCACTCCAGGCGGTACTCCCGGACGTCCGCGCCGGGCGGCGCGTCCAGTGGCAGCTCGACGGTCCGTACGGCGGCGTCGGCCGGCTCCAGCGCGTCGCGTTCGGGCCCGAGCGGCGAACCGTCCGCGGCGAGGTCACGGCAGCGCAGCAGGGTCAGCCGCGGCAGAAAGCGGCGCAGCCGCAGCACCGCCCCGCTCCCGTCCTGCGGCCCATGGACACGGACACGGACCAGCGCACACCCGCGCACGGTCCCGGCCGGCTCGCACGGGGAGAAGTCCACGGTCAGGGCGGCAGGTCGTTCCGTCGGCTCCGTCACACCCGTGAACGACGCCCGCGCGCCCCCGCCCGGTTGCCACCAACTCCTTTGCGGCCCGCGGGTCGAGAGCGGACCCGCGATCGGGCGCACTAACGTGGGCGGCGATCCCCCACGAGGAGAAGAGCCGATGACACGCACCATCGCGACCAGCACCAGCGTCGACCTGGACGACCTCCTGGCCTTCGTCCGCCCCCGCCACCGAATGATCCTGCTGACCGAACGCTCCGACGGGGCGCCGCAGGCGTCCCCCGTGGCCGGCGGGGTCGACGACTCCGGCCGGATCGTCATCTCCACCTACCCCGAGCGCGCGAAGGCACGCAACGCCCGCTCCCGTCCGCGCGTCAGCGTCCTGGTGCTCTCCGACGCGTGGGACGGGGCCTGGGTGCAGGTGGACGGCCACGCCGAGGTGCTGGACGCCGTCGAGGGGCCGGTCGCGCTCGACGCCTTCGTCGAGTACTTCCGCACCATCTCGGGCGAGCACCCGGACTGGGCGGAGTACCGCGAAGCCATGGTGAAGCAGGGCAAGGCGCTGCTGCGCATCACGCCCGTGCGCTGGGGCCCGATCGCCACCGGCGGCTTCCCCGCCCGCCTCGCCTGACCGCGGGCCGGGACCCGGATCGGGCCGTCCCGCAACGGCCGTGACCGGGCACTCAGAGGCCGCGGACCCACACGTGGCCGCGGCGCGGCGGGAACATCCGGTGGACGAGACCGCGCCCCGGGAGCTCCCGGGGCAGAGCCACCTCGTAGGCGTTCCAGTCCAGTCGTGCCGCGGCGGCGATCCGGCGGATGTACTGCTCGTCGAAGCCGGTCGCGGCCATCGTGGCCAGCCGCCGGCCCGTCGCGTCCAGGAGCAGGATGGAGAACTCGTCCCGGTACTCGCCCACGCGGTGCTCCTTGAGCCACACCAGCTCGGTGGGGCGGGCCGCCAGTCGTGACCCCGCGTCGTGTCCGGGCTGTTCGAGGTTGACCTGGACGAGGGCGCCCGTGGCGCCGGACAGGACCAGCGAGTGTCCCGTCCACTTCACCTCGGACGCGGCGCGCCCGTTCCCGGTCCAGGGGGTGGCCGGGGTCACCGGCCGGCGGTCCGACGGCGCCTGCGGCGGCGGCAGCCGGGTCGGGAAGACGCCGAGCGGTTCGCCGAAGTGCGTCGGCGCGGGCTCCGAGTCCCGTGCCGGGATGCGCCCGTTGCGGCCCCGGTCCGGGTCGAAGCCGAGCGCGTAGCGCGGCAGGGAGTGCGCGTTCATGCGCCGGATCTCCTCGCCGAGCCCCGCCGTGCGCACCGCGAGGCGCAACGGCTCGGGCAGCACGGTCAGCCACAGCACGAGGTCGAGCAGCGGCAACGCGAGCGCGGGCCAGACGGGCCAGGACGCCCCGGTCAGCGGCCACAGCAGGACGAGGACCGCCGCCGTGCGCCAGGCGATCCACCGGCTCAGCAGTCGCAGCCGCAGCGCGTCCGGCAGCCCGCGTTCCGGCAGCCGCCAGATCCACCGCACCGGCCGGAGCCAGCTCCTCGACGCTCCCGCCCGGCGCGCGAGCCTGGCGCGCAGCAGCCCGATCATCCCGTCCCCCATGTCCCCCGAGTGATGCCATCCTCTCCTCCCGGCCCCAGGCGCGCCAGACGCCGACCGTCCGGGCGGACGACGCACGGTGTCACCCGCTTGCGCGCGACGACGAAACAGGTGCGCAAGACCTGGAGAATCCAGCGAAAGTCACTGTCTGCTGTATGCAAATGACGGAGGCTTCGCAAGTATGCGTCCCATGACGCGCAGACTTGCAGAGGTCGCAAAGAAGGTGGGAGTCAGCCAGGCCACGGTGAGCCGGGTGCTCAACGGACGCACCGGTGTCTCGGACGCCACCCGGCAGGCGGTGCTGACCGCCATCGACGTGCTGGGGTACGAACGCCCTACCCAGTTGCGGGGTGTGCGGGCCCGGTTGGTCGGGCTGGTGGTGCCCGAGCTGCAGAACCCGATCTTCCCGGCGCTGGCTGAGGGCGTCGGCGGAGCGCTGGTGCAGTTGGGCTTCACGCCCGTGCTGTGCACCCGGACCGCGGGCGGACTGACCGAGGCGGAGTACGTCACGATGCTGCTGGACCAGCAGGTCTCCGGCGTGGTGTTCTGCGGAGGGCTCAGCACACAGGAGTACGGGCAGTTGCTCGGACGCGGCGTGCCGGTGGTCCTGCTCAACGCCGCCGTGGACTTCTCCGCGCTGCCGCCGACGCTGCTGGTCGACCCCGTGCACGGGTCCAAGCTCGGCTTCCCGCAGGTCTCCACCGACGACCACGCGGCCGTGGAGCAGGCGTTCGCGCACCTGTGGGCGCTCGGGCACCGGCGGATCAGCCTGCTGGTCGGCCCGGCGGAGCACATGCCCTCGCGGCGCAAGGCCGAGGCGTTCGGCCGCCTGTGTGCCCGGACCGGGACCGACCCGCGCGGGCGGATCGGCCACGCGCTCTTCTCCTTCGAGGGCGGCCAGGCCGCCGCGCACGAGTTGCTGGCGACGGGCGCGACCGCGCTCGTCTGCGGCAGCGACATCCTGGCCCTCGGTGCGGCGCGGGCCGCCAGGCGGCTCGGGCTGGAGGTTCCGCACGACGTCTCGGTCGTCGGCTACGACGACTCGGCGTTCATGAACTACACCGACCCGCCACTGACGACACTGCGCCAGCCGATCGACGCGATGGCGCGCGCCGCCGTGCAACTGCTGCTGGGTCAGATCGACGGCGGCGCACCGACGCCCAAGGAACTGCTCCACGAGCCGGAACTGGTCGTCCGCGGCTCCACCGCACCCCCTCGGGCGCCGGGCGGCCGCCTCCCGGAGGGAGCCCGGTTGACCCGCGTCTGAGCCCTGCGACGTCAGGCCCGGAGCCAGACGGCCGTGTCCGGCGGGAGCGCCGTCCCGCCCCCTGCCAGCGGGCCGCCGGCGAGCAGGACATCGGCGCCCTGCGGCAGCGGGAGCTCCGTGTCGCCGAGGTTGACCACGCAGCGGAACGACGCGCCGCGCCGGAAGTCCAGCACCTGGGCACCGGCCTCCGGCGACCAGGCGAACTCCTCCCGGTGCAGGGCCGGTTCGGCCCGCCGCGCGCGCAGCGCCGTGCGGTAGAGGGTCAGCATCGAATCCGGCACGCCCTCCTGGGCCCGCGCCGTCAGCCCCGCCCAGGCGGACGGCTGCGGCAGCCACGGCGCACCGCTCGCGCCCGCCGGGCTGAAGCCGAACGGCGGGGCCTGCCCTGCCCACGGGAGCGGGACGCGGCAGCCGTCGCGGCCGATGTCCTCGCCCGCGCTGCGGAAGAAGAACGGGTCCTGGCGGGCGGCGTCGGGGATGTCGCGCACCTCCCACAGGCCGAACTCCTCGCCCTGGTAGAGGTAGCAGGAGCCGGGCAGAGCCAGGTTGAGCAGCAGCGCGGCGCGGGCCCGGCGGGTGCCGAGGGCCAGGTCGGTCGGGGCGCCGTGCTGGGCGGGACTGCGGCCCATCGCGCTGTCGGCGCGGCCGTAGCGGGTGACGTGGCGGGTGACGTCATGGTTGGAGAGGACCCAGGTGGGCGCCGCGCCGACGGGCGCGTGCGCGGCGAGGGTGCCGTCGATGACGGTGCGCAGCCGGTCCGCGTCCCAGGGGCAGTTGAGGTAGTCGAAGTTGAACGCGGAGTGCATCTCGTCGGCGCGCAGGTAGGCAGCCAGCCGTTCGGGGTCGGCCAGCCAGACCTCGCCGATGAGCGCCTTCGGCTCGGGGTAGGAGTCGGCGACCTTGCGCCAGCGCCGGTAGATCTCGTGCACCTCGTCGCGGTCCACGAACGGGTGTGGCTGCGGCGGCTGCGCTTTGGTGTGGTCGGGGCCGAAGGAGGGCAGTGCCGGGTCCTTGGCCGGCATGGTGGCGGAGTCGATCCGCACGCCGTCGATGCCCCGGTCGAACCAGAACCGCAGCACGGCCTCCAGTTCCTCCGCGACCTCGGCGCTGTTCCAGTTGAGGTCGGGCTGCTCGGCGGCGAACAGGTGCAGGTACCACTCCCCGTCGGGCAGGCGCGTCCAGGCCGGGCCGCCGAACTCGGACGCCCAGTCGTTGGGCGGCAGTTCGCCGTTCTCGCCGCGGCCGGGACGGAACCAGAACCGGGCGCGGGCGGCGGAGCCGGGCGCGGCGGCGCGGGCCTCCTCGAACCAGGCGTGCCGGTCGGAGACGTGGTTGGGGACGATGTCGACGATGATCCGCATGCCGAGCGCGTGGGCCTCGGTGATCAGCGCCTCCGCCTCGGCGAGGGTGCCGAAGGCGGGGTCGATCCGGCGGTAGTCGGCGACGTCGTAGCCGGCGTCGGCCATCGGGGAGGCGTACCAGGGGTTGAACCAGAGCGCGTCGACGCCGAGTTCGGCGAGGTAGGGCAGCTTGGCGCGGACCCCGGCGAGGTCGCCGACCCCGTCGCCGTCGGCGTCGGCGAAGGAGCGGACGTAGACCTGGTAGATCACGGCGTCACGCCACCACGCGGGCGCGCTCGCGGGATGGCCGGGGTCGGCCCGGGTCGTGGCGGCGTGGCCTGCTGTGCGTGCACGGAGAGTCATGAGCGGGTACTCCTCGGCGAGGGAGACGGGCGGGCGGGTGTCCGGGAGCGCGCGTCAGGTGCGCGCTCCCGGACACCGGTCAGGGGGGAGGGGCTCCCGGGATCAGTCGAAGATCTCGAACTCGGAGAGCTGGGCGGCGGGCCAGCCGGTGTTGCCGGTCACGACCACCTGGAGGTAGCGCTCGCTGGTCCCTGCGGGCAGGGCCAGCGTGACGGTGTTGGCGCCGGCCGGGTCGAAGACGTGGTCGGCGGTGGGCACCAGGGTGCTCCAGGTGCTGCCGTCGGAGGAGCCGAGCACGGCCAGGGTCTGGGTGCGGGCACCCCAGTTGGGCGGCAGGGTCAGCACGACGCTGCGCTCCTGCTGGGCGGTGCCGAGGTCGGCGGTGAGGGTCTGCGGCCAGCCGGCGTTGTCCTGACTCTCCCAGTAGGAGCCGCTGTTGCCGTCGTTGGCGTTGGACGCGGGGAAGCCGGGCAGCTCGCTGCCGGCGGTCAGCGTCGCGTTCAGCGCGAGGTTGCTGGGCGGCGCCACGCCGCCGTCGCCGCCGAGCGGGTCGGTGCTGCCGACCAGCCGGACGGCCGTCGCCGAACCGCCCTGGGTGGCGGGGAGGGTGAGCGTGCCCTCGGTGACGCCCTCGTGCTGCGCCGTGAACGCGACGTCGAGCACGCACCAGGCGGCCGTGTCGGTCGGGTCGGCGGCGTCGAGCGTCGGCCCGCACGGGTGAGCGGGGTCGGCGGTGACGGTGAAGCCGGGGCTCGTCACCGCGCCGCCGAGCGCGGCGGCGGTCGCGCCGGTGTTCATGACGACGACCCTCTGGGCGGGTGTGGCCTGCCCGACGGTCGCGGCCTCGAACGTCGTCGTGCCGGGGTAGGCCCACAGCGGGGAGCTCGCGGGCAGCCCGCAGGTGGTGGACTTCCAGCCGCCGTTGCCGCCCGCGTCCTTGAGCGCGAACCCCGCGCCGCAGCTGAACACCCCGGCGAGGCCGACGCGGGTCGCCCGCGTGCCGGAGACGGTGACCGAGCCCGGGGCCTGGTCCTGGAAGACGTAGCTGCCGACGCCGTCGACGTGGTTGTCGTCGATCCGGACGTTGCTGACGACGTGGCCGGCGCTGGGCGGCGTGGTGACGGCGGCGCCGACGTAGGCGTTCGAGTTCTGGAACATGAACGCGGAGTACGGGCTGTCGACGATGTCGTTGCCGCGGATCTCGACGGGCGCGGTCATGTCGCCCTGCTGCGGGTCGAACCAGATCGCACCGACACCGTAGTCCCAGCCCGGGTCCCACTGGCCGGTGCGGACCAGCCGGTTGCCGGTGACCAGCAGCGGGCCGCTCATCGGGACGGAGCCGAAGCGCTGCCCGATGCCGATGCCGCCGCCCCGGGTGACGGTGTCCTGGAGCAGGTTGCCGCTGATGACGTCGTCCGCGCCGGAGCCGTAGACGCCGATGTTGTTGGCCAGGCCCGGTGAGTCGACGGTGTTGTGGACCAGCGCGTCCTGGGTGTCGCCGTAGTTCTCCGACCACAGGGCCAGGCCGTCGTCGCCGGTGTTGCGCAGGAAGTTCTGCGTGATCAGGGTGTGGGTGACCGGGCCGTCGGCGGCGTTGAGGTTGATCCCGTCGGCGGTGGTGTCCTGGATGCGCAGGTGGTCCAGGGTCAGGCCGGTGCTGGGGCCGATGATCCAGGCGCCGGCCTTCTCGTTCTGGATCCAGACGTGGGAGATCCGCGAGTCGCTGAAGCCGCCGTTGAAGCCGGTGTCGGCGCTGTTGCTGTCGTCGCGGACGTCGACATTGCCGAAGATCGCCAGCCCGGAGATGTCCACCTCGCTGCTGGGCGGGTTCTGCTTGCCCGCGAAGGAGACGTTGTGGCCGGTCAGGACGGTGTACCACTCCCCCGCACCGGCGATGGTGACGTGGTCGACGTTGAGCGGGGCGCTGAGGGTGTAGGTGCCCGGCGGCAGGTAGAGGCCGCGCCCGGCGGCGGAGGCGGTGTCGATGGCCTCCTGGAGCGCGGCGGTGGTGTCGGTCGCGCCGGTGGCGTCGACGCCGAGGGCGGTGGCGTCGAGATAGCCGCCGGGCCTGGCCGTCGGGGGCGCGACCTGCTCGAAGTCGGCGGTGTTGACGACATACCAGGGGGCGTTGTCGCCCGGGTCGACGCGCAGCGTGACGACCGTCCCGGCGGGCAGGGTGCGGCCGAAGCGGTAGCGGGCATCGTCGTAGAAGTCGTGCGGCACCTGGCCGTCGGGCTTGCCGACGCTGGGGTTGTTGCTGAACGGGTAGTTCCCGTAGAGCCAGCTGAACTGGGAGGTCAGCTGGAGCGCGGTCTCGGCCCTGCCGTCGACGTAGAGCGAGAGCGGTGCGTCGATCCCGCCCCCGTGGAGCGAGTCCGGCAGCGCGTAGTGGAAGTCGACGGCGTTGGCCGGCCGGGTGAGGGTGAAGCTCACGTATGCGCCCTGCCCGACGAGCTGGACGGCGGCGCGGCCGGTGGCCTCGCTCGCGAGCGTGCCGTAGCGGTAGTCGGGGCCGAGGACGATGCCGTTGGTGCGGGCGTGCGGGCTGGTGGCCGCGTTCTGCTCGACGAACGGGACGGCGGCGCCGACCGCGTCGGGGCGGGGTGCGTCGGCGTGGGCGGCCCCGGCGGGGAGGACGGCCAGCGGCGCGGCGAGCAGCAGGGCGGCGAGCGCGGCCAGGTCGGTTCTGCGCCGCGGACGCGCGGCGCTACGGGAGGTCATGGGATGCGGCTCCGGAGGCTTCGGGGATCAGCCCTTCATCGCGCCGGCGGTGAGCCCGGCCATGATGTTGCGCTGGAAGAAGAGGAAGAACACGATGGTCGGCACGCTGGCGATGGCGAGCGCGGCGACGAAGACGTTCTCGGGGACGCCGACGTGCAACTGGTTGATCCCCACGTTGACCGTCTGCGTCGAGGTGTCGGTGAGCACCAGCAGCGGCCACAGGAAGTCCTTCCAGACCCCGACCACCGCGAAGATCGACACCACGCCGAGGATCGGCCGCGACATCGGCAACACCACCGACCAGAGCGTGCGCAGCGGCCCGGCCCCGTCGATCGCGGCGGCCGCCAGCAGCTCGGTGGGGATGGAGTCGAAGAAGCGCTTCAGCAGGAACACGTTGAAGGCGTTGGCCACCGAGGGGAGCCAGATCGCCCACGGGGTGTTGAGCAGGCTCCAGTGGGTGAACGGCAGGTCGTTGGCGGTCAGGTAGGCGGGCAGCACGATGACGGTTGTCGGGATCATCAGCGTGGCGAGCATCGCGAACAGCACCCCGTTGCCGAACACCGGCCGCAGCTTGGACAGCGCATAGGCGGCGGCCACGTCGAAGACGAGCTGGAAGGCGAGCGCGCCGCCCGCGTAGAGGGTGGTGTTGAGGATCAGCCGGCCCAGGTCCATGTCCCGCCAGGCGGTGGCGAAGTTGCCGGGCGCCGGGGAGGTGGGCAGCAGCGAGGGCGGGGTCTGGATGATCTGCTGCGGCGTCTTGAATCCGCCGCTCACCATCCAGTACAGCGGGAAGAGGAAGGCGAGGGCGAACAGCGCGGTCAGGACCCAGAAGACGGTCCAGTAGACGGTCCGGCCGAGCGGGCGGGCCAGCTGGGCCTGGGAGATCAGGGTGCGCGTCGGGGTGACGAAGGCGGACATCGGGCCTACTCCTCCTCGGCGCGGCGGCTCAGCCACAGGTAGCCGCCCGCGAAGGCGATCAGGACGAGCAGCAACAGCACGCCCAGTGCGGCGGCGCTGCCGTAGTTGTCGTAGTTGAAGGCGTACTGGTAGATCAGGTAGACGACGCTGGTGGTGTCGTTCGCGGATCCGGTGATGATGTACGGCTCCAGGAAGACCTGCATGGTGCCGACGATCTGGAGCAGCAGCATCATCGAGAGGATCAGCCGGGTCTGCGGCACCGTCACGTGCCAGACGCGGCGCAGCAGACCGGCGCCGTCGAGCTCGGCGGCCTCGTAGAGCTCGCCGGGGATGCCCTGGAGCGAGGCGAGGTAGACCAGGACGGTGCCACCCATGTTGATCCAGGTGGAGAAGAGCACCAGACAGAGCACGGCGAGGGTGTGCGAGGACTGGAGCCACTGCACTCCCGGCAGGCCGACGGCGTGCAGGACCGCGTTGAACAGGCCGCTGTCGTCCGGGGTGTAGAACCACTTCCACAGGAAGGCGGCGGCCACCGGCGGCATCATCACCGGGAGGTAGACCAGCAGCCGGAAGTAGGAACGCGCGTGCCGGATCTCGTTGAGGACCACGGCGAGCGCGAACGGCACGGCGTAGCCGACGACGAGCGCGAACAGGGTGAACAGGCCCGTGGTGCGCCAGGCGCTCCAGAAGTCCGGGTCGTGCAGCACACGTTGGTAGTTGCGCAGCCCCACCCACTTGGTGTCACCCGCGAAGTTCGTGTACTGGAAGCTCATGATCACCTCGCGGATCATGGGATACCAGGAGAACACCGCGAAGCAGAGGACCGCGCCGGCCAGGAACAGGTAGGCGGTGGCATTGCGCCGCAGCCTGCGGCGCAGGCCGCCGCGCCGGGCCGGGTCGGCGGCCCGCAGGTCGCGGGCCACCGCGCGGGTCAGGTTGATCGTCGCCATGGTGGGTGGGGCTCTCGTCTCGTCGTCCGCGAAGGGTGAGGGTGCCAGCTACTGCTGGGCGTTGGCCAGGATGCTGTTCGCGGCGGCCTTGAAGGTGTCGAGCAGCTTCTGCGGGTCGGCGTTCGGGTCGGTGAGGACCGCGTCCATGGCCTTGTCGCCCTGGGCGTACAGGGCCTGCGCCTGCGGCGGCTCGACCAGCAGCTTCATGCTGGGCAGCGCGGCGACGTAGGTGGCGAAGTTGGCGACGGGCATGTTCGCGTACCTGGCCATGGCGGCGGCGTCGGCGGAGGCGGTGGCGCCGGTCCACAGGTCCGGCTCGGGCAGGCCGACCGGCTCCTTCTGCTCGGCGCGGCGCGGGTAGTTGAAGTTCAGGCCCTGGCCGGACGTGAGGAACTCGTAGTTGATCCACTTGATGCCGGCCTGGATCTGGGCCGGGGTGTCCTTCTTGTTGAACATGTAGCCGTCGCCGCCGACGAGCGTGGCGGCCTGGCCGGGCATCGGGCCGACGGCCATGTCGTCGTAGGAGACGTTGTACTGGTCGTGGATGGTGGTCAGGGTGACCGGGTCGCCGACGTACATGCCGAGCTTGCCCGAGGCCATCATCTGGAGCAGGTCGTTGTACTGCAGGCCCTGCTTGGCGCCCATCACGTTGTCGGTGAACCGCAGCTTGTGCAGGAACTGGAGCACCGCGAGACCGTTGGCGTCGTCGAACGCGGCGGACTTGCCGTCGGGGGTGACCATGGTGCCGCCGCGCGAGTACAGCTCGGCGGTGAAGTGCCAGCCCCCGGTGTTGGCGGCGCTGTAGTCGGCGTAGCCGACGGTGCCGTTGCCCAGCTTGCTGATGGCGATGGCGTCGGCCTCGACGTCGTCCCAGGTCGTCGGCGGCTTGTTCGGGTCCAGGCCCGCCTTCTGGAACAGCGTCTTGCTGTAGACCAGGCCGAGGCTGTAGTTGCCCTTCGGGATGCCGTAGAGGTCGCCGGAGGCGGTGCCGCCCTGCTTGTAGATGTTCGTCAGAGCGGGCTGGATGTCGGCGAGGCCGTGGATCTGGCCGGCGTACCGCTGGATGTCGGCGGCCTGGCCGGACGCGACGACGTTGGCGCCGTCGGTGAAGTAGGTGTAGAAGACGTCGTCCATCTTGCCGCCGGCCAGCTTGGCGTTGAAGGTGGCCGGGTCGTCGCAGGGGTTGCTGTCGTCGCCCTTGACGGTGATGTTCGGGTTGAGCTTCTCGAAGGCGGCGACGTCGGCGATCCAGTTGGCGCGCGGGCCGGCCTGGGTGGTGGGCGGCATGCACCCGACGGTGATGCTGACCTTGCCGTCGGCGCTCGCGCCGCTGGAGCCGGAGTTCGAGCTGGCGCAGGCGGCGGCGGAGAGGACGAGGCCGGTCGCGAGGGCGACACGGGTGGCGGTGCGAAGTCTCATCTTCGGTCCCTGAGGGCGAGGCGGGCGGGGAATCGGTGCTGGTCAGGGCCGCACCCGGTGGTGGGGTGGCGGTCTCGGCCCGGCGTGCAGCACAAGCTACGGGCCGCCCGAGAAGGGGTGCAAGAGAGAAACCGATATACGCAAAACCTGGATGTACTGGCGCAAGTGGCTGCTGTTTGCGCGGCAGCGGCTGTAGAAAACCAGGCATCCGGTGTGACACAGTGCCCGCATGACGCGCAGACTCGCCGAAGTGGCACGCAAGGTGGGCGTCAGCGAGGCGACGGTGAGCCGGGTGCTCAACGGCAGGTCCGGCGTCTCCGACACCACCCGCCAGGCCGTGCTGACCGCCCTCGACGTGCTCGGTTACGAGCGGCCCACCCAACTGCGGGGCGTCCGCGCCCGCCTGGTCGGGCTGGTGCTGCCCGAACTGCAGAACCCGATCTTCCCGGCCCTGGCCGAGATGGTCGGCGGCGCGCTGGTGCAGCTGGGCTTCACGCCCGTGCTGTGCACCCGCTCCGCCGGCGGGCTGTCCGAGGCCGAGTACGTGACGATGCTGCTGGACCAGCAGGTCTCCGGCGTGGTCTTCTGCGGCGGCCTCAGCCGCGAGGAGCACCGTCAGTTGCTGGAGCGCGGCGTGCCGGTGGTGCTGCTCAACGCGGCCGTCGACCACGCCGGCTTCCCGCAGGTCTCCACGGACGACGCGGCGGCGGTCCGGCAGGCCTTCGCCCATCTGCACGCGCTCGGCCACCGCGACATCGGCCTGCTGGTCGGCCCGGCCGACCACGCCCCCTCCGCGCACAAGACCGCCGCCTTCGCCGAGGTGTGCCGCCGCGCGGGCCTGGACCCGGCCGGACGCGTCGGACACGCGCTCTTCTCCTTCGAGGGCGGCCAAGCCGCGGCGGCGGAACTGATCGACGCGGGTGCCACCGCGCTCGTCTGCGGCAGCGACGTGCTCGCGCTGGGCGCGATCCGCGCGGCCCGCCGTGCCGGACTGGAGGTCCCGCGCGAGTTCTCGGCCGTGGGCTTCGACGACTCGGCGTTCATGAACTACACCGACCCGCCGCTGACGACGTTGCGCCAGCCGATCGACGCGATGGCGCGCGCCGCCGTGCAACTGCTGCTGGGTCAGATCGAGGGCGGCGCGCCGACACCCCGGCAGTTGCTGCACGAGCCCGAGCTCGTCGTGCGCGGCTCCACAGCGCCGTACGTGCCGCGCAGGCGGCCGGCCGCGGCAGCGGCGGGTGGGGACGCCGTCCTGCTCCCGGGAGCGCGCGCAAGTCGTCGACCGTTCTGATGGGTTCTTTTCAGGGCGTGCACCCACCGTCGTCGGTCCGAAAAGGGCAACACCGCTGCTGACCTGCCTTCGCAAACCACGACAAGGACATGACGCGACTGCGGGCCGCTTTTTGCGGGGCGCGCGCGATTCGTTGTGCGGGTCCCGCACCGGGGCTACCGTGCCGTGGCGTTGCCTGCTCCCCCACCTTCTGGAGCGTCATGCCCACCTCTGCCCTGCGGCTTTCGCGCGCCCGCGCACTGCCCACCGCCGTCCTCTGCGTCCTCGCGCTGCTCCTCGCCCTCGCCGTCGCGCTGGGCTTCGCGCCCGCCGCGCACGCCGCCACCGTGTACGAGGCCGAGAGCGCCGCACTCTCCGGCGGCGCCGTCGTCGCCTCCGACCACACCGGCTACACCGGCACCGGCTTCGTCGGCGGCTACACCGACACCAACAAGGGCGCCGCCGACACCGCCTTCACCGTCAACGCGTCCGCCGCAGGCGCGTTCACCTCGACGCTGCGCTACTCCAACGGCACCGGCTCGACGATGACCCTCTCCGTCTACCTCGACGGGACGAAGACCGGTCAGATCTCGCTGCCCGCCACCGCCGACTGGAACACCTGGGGCACGGTCTCCACCACGCTGAACCTGACCGCCGGATCCGACACCATCGGCTACAGGTTCGACTCGACCGACTCCGGCAACGTCAACCTCGACAACATCAGCCTCGCCGCCGTCCCGCCGCCACCGCCGGGCCAGTACGAGGCGGAGAACGCCGCGTTGTCCGGCGGCGCGGTCGTGGCCGCCGACCACGCCGGCTACACCGGCACCGGCTTCGTCGGCGGCTACACCGACACCAACAAGGGCACCGCCGACACCGTCTTCACCGTCACCACCTCCGGCGCCGGAGCCACGCCGGTGACGCTGCGGTACGCCAACGGCAACGGCTCCGCCAAGACGCTCTCGGTGTACGTGAACGGCACGAAGGTCCAGCAGGACGCGCTCGCGGCCACCGCCGACTGGAACACCTGGGCCGTCCAGGCCGACACGCTGACCCTGAGCGCGGGCAGCAACACCATCGGCTACAAGTTCGACTCCACGGACACCGGCAACGTCAACCTCGACAACATCACCGTCGGCAGCGCCGCCTCGTCCTCTCCCACGGCCTCTCCCTCCCCCAGCCCCAGCTCGACCGGGGGCACCGGGCAGGTCTACCAGGCCGCGAACGCGTTCTTCACCGGCGGCCCGGCCCTCGCCACCTCGCTCGCGGGCTACACCGGCACCGGCTACCTCACCGGCTTCACCGCCACCGGCGCGGTCGTCGACTTCACCGCGGACGTGCCGAGCGCGGGCAGCTACCCCGTCTCCCTCGCCTACGCGAACAGCACCGGCGCCGCCCAGACCGTCTCGCTCTACGTCAACGGCGTGAAGGCCGGTCAGCTCTCCCTGCCCGCGGGCAGCGGCTGGCTCCAGAGCAGCGCGCAGAGCGAGCCGCTGCGCTCCGGCCTGAACCTGATCGCCTACCGCGCCGACTCCGGCGACAGCGGCAACATCGCGATCAACAGCGTCACCGTCACCGGCGGCACCGCGCTCGCCGCCCAGGGCGCCACCCTGCCGTACACCGAGTACGCCGCCGCGAGTGCTCAGACCAACGCCACCGTTCTCCCTTACAGCACCACCTACCCGAGCCTCCAGGCCGAGGCGACCGGCCGCAAGGCCGTGCAGCTCACCGCCACCGGCCAGTACGTCCAGTTCACCCTGACCGCGCCCGCGAACTCGATCGTGCTGCGCTACTCGATCCCCGCCAACTCCGACGGCTCGACCGCCACCGCGCCACTCGCCCTGTACGCGAACGGCGGCAAGCTCCAGGACCTGAGCCTGACCACCCAGTACTCCTGGCTCTACGGCGGCGGCTACTACGACACACGCACCCCCAGCAACGGCGTCGCGCACCACTTCTACGACGAGACCCGCGCCCTGATCGGCAACTGGCCCGCCGGGACGGTGCTCAAGCTCCAGAAGGACGCCGCCGACACCGCCGCCTCCTACACGATCGACGTGCTCGACGCCGAACAGGTCGACCCCGCCTACGCGATGCCCGCCACCGGCTACACCTCGGTCACCTCCTACGGCGTCACGCCGAACAGCGGAGCCGACGACACCACCGCGATCAACAACGCGCTCAGCGCCCTCTCGGGCACCGGCACCGGCCTCTGGTTCCCCGCCGGGACGTACCTCATCTCCGGCCGGATCAGCTTCGCAGGCGTGTCGATCAGGGGCGCGGGCGAGTGGTACACCACCATCCAGTCCACCTCGCCCAACGGCTCCGGCGGCCTGTTCGCCACCGGCGGCGTCAACCAGGTCGCGGACCTGAGCATCACCGGCGACCAGACCTTCCGCAACAACGACTCCGGCGCCGCCGGCATCGAGGGCAGCTTCGCCTCCGGCTCGCTGATCTACGACGTGTGGATGGAGCACCTGAAGGTCGGCCTCTGGGCCAACCCCGGCAACGGCCTGTACGTGGTCGGCGACCGCGTCCGTGACGTCTTCGCCGACGGCATCCACGTCCACGGCGGCAGCACCGGCACCCGCGTCGACCAGACCGAGGTGCGCAACACCGGCGACGACGAGCTCGCCCTGGACACCGAGGGCGGCAACGTCACCGGCTGCTCGCTGACCAACAACACCGTCAGCAGCCCGATCCAGGCCAACGGCATCGGGGTCTACGGCGGCGGGAGCAACACCGTCGCGAACAACCTCGTCTCCGACACCGTCGCCTTCGGCTCCGGCATCACCGTCAGCACCGCCTTCGGCGGTGGCTTCACCGGGCCGACGACTGTCAGCGGCAACGCGCTGGTGCGGGCGGGCTCGTACAACTCCAACTGGGGCTCCTCGCTGGGCGCCCTGTGGATCTACGCCAGCACCGCCGACATCACCGCGCCGGTGACCGTCACCGGCAACACCGTCAGCAACGCCACCTACCAAGGGGTCCTGCTCAGCTACGGCAAGCAGATCAGCAACCTGACCCTGGACCACCTGGCGATCAGCGGCGCCGGCACCTACGGCATCGACATCTCCAGCGTCACCGGCAGCATGACCGCGAACTACGTCACCGTGACCGGCGCCGCCTCCGGCGGCCTGAACAACCCCGGCGGCTACACGATCAACCGCGGGGCGGGCGACAGCGGGTTCTGATCCCCTCTGCTCCCACGGTCCGGGAGGCCCGGTGCCCGCCGCTCACGCGGGCGCCGGGCTCAGCCCTCGGCGCTCGCCCGTGCGCGCGCCTGCGCGTAGCGGGCGGCGAGCGGCCCGTAGCTCAGCCCGTGGAGGGCCAGGCTGATCAGGACGGTCATCGTCATCACCTGGCCCACCAGGTCGGCGGCGTGCGGGTCGGTCGGCGCGAGGCCGACGAACGCCAGCAGCCCGAACACGATCGACGCGAGCCCCCGCGGGCCCAGCCACGCCAGCACCAGCCTGTCGGTGAGGTCGAGTCCGGTTCCGATCAGGCAGAGCAGCACCGGCCCGGCCCGCACCACCGTCAGCGTCAGTACCGCGTAGGCGACCACGCGCGGATCGAACTCCCCGGTGAACGCCTGGGTGACCAACTGCCCGAAGACGAACCAGAGCGCCAGCGACATCAGCGTCCCGGCGTCCTCCACCAGGCTCAGCACCTTGGGCGGCAGCGAGGGCACGTCCGGGCGGACGCACAGGCCGGCGACGAAGGCCGCGACGAAGCCGTTCCCGTGGAGTACCCCCGCCACCGCGTAGGCCAGCAGCGGCACCGCGAGCAGCCCGAGCCGGATCGCGGCGGGCGTGGTCCAGCGTTCCCGCCACGCACGCCGCAGCAGCCGACCGCCGGGGCGCCCGACCAGCCCCCCGGCCACCGCCGCCCACAGCAGTTGGTCGAGCGCGTGTCCCACCGACTCGGACGCCGGGCCCGGCGAGGTGCCGTGTGTCTCCACACCGGCCAGACAGAGCAGGAAGACCGGGGCGACGATGCCGTCGTTGAGACCGCTCTCGACGGTCAGCACCCCGCGCAGCCAGGTGGGCAGCCGGGAGTCCCGGATCAGCTCGGCGGCGGGGGCCAGATCGACGGGAACGGTGACCGCCGCGAAGAGGGCGGCCAGCCACCAGTCGAAAGGGAAGAGCAGACCGCCCAGCAGCGTCGCGGTCAGCAGGCCGAGCGGCAGGGCGAACACCAGCAGCCGGACCAGCAGGCCACGCTGCGCCTTGAAGACCCCGCCGGGCACCTCGGTGGCGTCGACGAACAGCAGGACGGCCAGGATGATCTCCACGGCGTGTTCCGCGTCGTGGGTCGTCAGCCCGATCCGCACCGGCGCGTGCGGCCCCGCCGTCAGCGCCACGCCCGCTGCGGTCAACGCGACGGGCGCGGTGACGCTCCACCGGGTCAGCCGGGCGGCGACCAGCGCCCAGGCCAGCAGCGTCCCCATACTGACGGCCAACGCGACCACGCACGCACCTGTCTTCCTCCGGCGGACGGGCGGACACCCCCGGTCCGCACGGTAGGAAGCCGCACCCCGGCAGCTCCAGCCCGCCACGCCGGGCAACCGGGTGACCGGCACGCCGTGTAGGTTGGCCGCCACGCCGCTACACGGCCACACCGCCGCCGAACCGAGAGGTGAACCCATGGCCGCCCGCCCCCGCGTGCTCTTCGTGACGGACCTGGCCTACCCGGCCCGGGGCCGGCGCTACGGCGACGAGGACGTCTTCCTGACCTCGCGGCTGCGGAGCGAGTTCGACCTCGCCCTGTGCCACCCGCTGGACGCCGCCGCGCTGATGGACGGGTTCGACGCGGTGGTGGTCCGCAACAGCGGGCCGGTGCTGCACTACCAGGCCGCGTACGAGGCCTTCCGGCGGCAGGCCCTCGCCCGGGGCACCCGGGTCTACAACCCGCTGACGGGGCGCGGAGACATGGCCGGCAAGCAGTACCTGCTGGACCTGACCGCCGCCGGGTACCCCGTGATCCCCACCGTCGACCGGCAGGAGGATCTGGGGCGTCTGCCCGAGGCCGCGGAGTACGTCGTCAAACCGAAGGCCGGCGCGGACTCCATAGGGCTGCGCTTCGTCCCGGCCGCCGAGCTGCGCGACCTTGCCTACGGCGACGTCCTGGTCCAGCCGCGGATCGACTTCCGGTACGAGGTGTCGTTCTACTTCGTCGACGACACCTGCCAGTACGCCCTCCACGCCCCCGACCCCGACCGGCGCTGGGTCCTCGCGCCCTACGAGCCGACCGAGGCCGACCTCGCCTTCGCCCGGCGGTTCGTCGACTGGAACACCCTGGACCACGGCATCCAGCGCGTCGACGCCTGCCGGACCCAGGACGGCGCCCTGCTGCTGGTCGAACTCGAGGACCTCAACCCCTACCTCTCGCTCGACCTCCTCCCCGAGCCGGCCCGCGACGCGTTCGTCGCGGCCATGGCGGCCTCCCTGCACCAGGCGCTGGACGCCTGAGCCCGGCTACGCCGTGGCGCGGCCGTAGACCCGCTTGCCGAGCCACTGGCCACCGTCGACGGTCAGGCACTCCCCGGTCAGGTACGAGGAGCGGGGGCTGAGCAGGAAGAGGGCCGCGTCGGCGATCTCCGCCGGATCGGCGAAGCGACCGGCGGGAACGGAGCCGAGGACCTGGGCGCGGGCCTCGTCGGTGGCCCAGAGCGCCGCTCCCGGGGACGGCTCCACGCCTGCGGCAGCCGCCCCCGCACCTCGGGGACGGCTGCCGCGCCCGCGTGTTCCGGACCTCGCCCGGATCACCACCGCCGGTGGCGGTGCCTTCCGGTCGCCGTGGCGGACGCCGTGGGGATGGGAGAGCCGTTGGCAGCCGTGTCGGTCACGGCGGGCAGTGGGGAGGCACAGGCGGCGGCCGGGGAAGCAGTGGTGCAGCTCGCGGTGGGGGTCGCGATGGCGGTCACGGTGGGGGTCGCAACCGGGGTCGGCGCGGCGGACGCGGTTGTGGCCGGCGCCTGGCCCAGTGGCGTGAACGTCGCGTTGACCACCACGCCGTTGCCGTCCGTGGTGAGCGTGATCGGGTTGGCCGCGTTGAGCAGGCCCCCGCAGTTGAGGTTGGTGAAGGACTGGTTGGCGCGCATGGCCAGGAAGGTGAAGAGGTTGTTCGCCATCGCCGCGTCCACGGACGGGCCGTTCACGAAGATGGCCTGGTCCTTGAAGACGCGCTGGATACCCGTCGCGCTGCCGAACAGGTTCTGGCAGTAGGTGGTGCCGCTGCCGTTGTCGGCCGCGCCGATCGGGGGCATGTCGACGCCGGCGCGGTAGAGGTTGGTCTTGGTGGTGCTGGCGTTGTTGTTGTTCAGTGTCATCGGGTCGGTCAGCGGGACCAATGCGATCGGGGCCTGCTGGTTCGCCGCAGCGGAGAGCTCGTCCAGGGGCAGGGCGGCGGCGGCCATGCCGTCGCTGGACTGGTCCGGCCGGGTCCAGGGGGTGCAGCCCAGGGTCGGGTCGATGAACTGGGTCAGCAGCAGGTTGTCACTGCCGTTGGCCAGGTCGACCAGCTGCTGGTTCTGCAACGCCGCCTTGTTCGCGGCGTTGTTCTGCGCGATCCGGCCGTTCGCGGTGGCCAGGTAGTGGGTGACCACGTTGTCGCTCTGGTCCTGGTCCACCACCGAGAAGTCCCGGGTGGTCGGGCAGGGCAGGCCGTCCTTGGCGGTGCCGACCGGCGGAACCTGCAACGTGCCGGCCGCCGTCAGCTGGTTCGCGCTGCGGAAGAACGCCGGGGCGTTGCACTCGGCGAACTGGCCGAAGACCGCGCCTCGCAGTCCGTTCACGCACCGCCCCTGGCCCAGCGAGTTGCTGCCGCCTGCGTTCTTCAGGGTCAGGTTGGTGCCGTTGAAGCCGAACCAGATGCCCACCGTCGATCCCACCGGGACGGTGGCGGGTGCGGCCGGTGCGGCGGGCTGGGTGCCCTGGTCGATCACCAGTGGGTCGTAGAGGGTCACCTGCCCGGCCGGCGTGACGATCGCGGCCTCGACGAACGCGGACTGGTTGACGTCGGCCTCGTTGCACGGGCCCGCTGCCGCGTCCGTGGCCACCAGCCGGTACGGAGTGGCCAGGCCCTTGGCGCTGAGCGGGTTCGGCGGCACGACCAGGGTGCAGTTGGGGTTGGCGGCCGCGGCGGCCGGCTGGTTGTTCGCCGCCAGCGCGGTGGCCAGTCCGCCGGCCAGCAGCGGCAGCCCGGCCAGCAGGGCGATCCAGGTGGCTTTCCTGCCGCGGCGTCGGCGCCGTCGGTCCGGCGCGAAGCGCGACGAGTGCTGGGGAGTGTCCGAACGGCGCATGCGCGACTCAACTCCAATCCGGCTCCGGGCACCGGTGAGGTGCTCGGGGCTGTGTGTGCCGTGTGCGTGGTCTCCCCCGGCAGCGGGCCTCGCGGACCCGTCACGGGCCGCGTCCGCCGCAGGCGGGAAGGGGCCCCCGGGGGAAGCGGGGGCCGAGGTCGGGCGGATCGGGTCAGAAGTGCGTGCCCACAGCGGTGCTCGGTGCCACGGGCAGGCTTTGCACGGGCCTGGGCGATGTCGGCGACATGGTCGGCGGTGTCGCCGACGTCGTCGGAGCAGCGGTGAGCGTGGGGGGCGGGGTCGGCGAGGCCGAGCCGCTCGCGGTGAGGCTCAGGTGCAGGCGGGCCAGGAGCAGCGAGGTGACGGTCGGCCACCGGTGGATCCGCTGCCCGTAGACGGGGGTCTGCCGGACGAACGCCCAGACCAGGTCGCCGTCGGCCAGCACGGCGATGGTGCCGGACACGTGGACGGTCAGCACGAGGTCCGGGGTGAGGAACCGGCCGGTGAGGTCGACCAGCCGGAAGTGGGTGCCGGTGAAGGTCCCGTGCCGGACCGACTCCCAGCTGACCAGCAGGGCTGTCCTCCCGTACGGCGCCACGTGGACGTTGACGTTCGCGGTCCCCGCAGTGGCGGTCAGGATCACCGAACGGGCCGTGTGCGAGCGGGGGTCGACGAAGAGCAGCACGGCCTGGTCGGTGCTCCAGCGCGGCGTGACACTCCAGGTGAGGATGTTCTTGCGGGCGGAGACCGGCCCTCGGGAGGAGAGTGCCGTCACCCAACTCCCGTCGCCTACCTGCACCATGTCGTCGCCGGGCGTCAACGCCGAACCGGCGGACGTGCCGTCGTCGTAGCAGTTGTAGGCCACCGACGATGCCGCCGCCGGGCCCGACCAGCCGAGGGTGCGGCCGGTGTCACCCCGGCACCCCCACTCACGACCGCCGGGCAGCATCCGCCCGGAGTCGCTGACGTAGACCATCTTGTCGCCCCACCGGCCGTTCTGGGAGCCGCCGGCCCCGTGCACGGTGAAGACGGCGGCGTAGCGGCCACCGTTCCAGGCAAGCCGACCGTCGAGCACGGGGGCGGTGTCGTGGCTGGCGCTGCCGGTCAGCCTGGCGACGAACGCGACGCGGCCGTCGCGCACCCGGATCAGCGCAGCGGCGGTCTCCCCCCGGCGGTTGTGGTCCGCGACCCGGGTGAGCAGGGCGAAGCCGTCGTCGAAGGCCACCAGCCCGCCGATCTCGTGCGCGCCGGTGACGACGGTGTCCGGGTCCGTGCGGCGCAGTCGACCGTCGACCCGGGTGACGTGGACCGCGTTGGCGGCCTGCCAGGCCACCTCCACCGTGCCGTCGGGGGCCACGGCGGTGACCGTGTGCGTCCACTGCGGCATCCCGTGGCCGTCCGGGGAGAGATAGCTGAACGCGCTGCTCAGTTGGATGGTCGAGACAGAGATGTTCGCCGCGATGACGTCGCTGCTCGTCATCGGCGAGGCGTTGGTGGCCGTCTGGCTGGTGACGGTCCCCCAGTTCGCGGACGTGGCTGTCGCGCCACTGACCGGAGGGGCCGTCGGGGTCACGTCGGCGAAGGCCAGGCCTCCGCCGACGACCACCGCCAAGGCCAACGGTAAGCCGAACAGGAGGCGGTGCTTGCGCCGCTCCGATCGAACCCTGATGGCTGTGAGTCGTGTGCCGGGCATGTCTGCTGCTCCTTTCCGCTCGGGTGGGGAACAGACTGCCCCTGCGGGGGCTCACGGTCGCCGGTGCACAGCGATGCGTAAGAGACGTGTAATGCCTTCCGGGGCGCAAGAAACGGACGGTTCGATGGACGGCTCTTCGACTCCGCGCACCCGTAAATCGGTGGAGACGAACAGGAGGAACCCGGTAGCGTCCCGGGTTCGATGAGCGACTCCTGGGACACCATCGCCGACTGGTACGCGGACCTCCTCCGGGCCGGCTCCGCGCTGAACGACTTCAGCCGTGACGTCCTGCTCGACCAGCTCCCCGAGGTGCTGAGCGGTCATCACGTGCTCGATCTCGGGTGCGGCGAGGGCATCGTCACCCGTGCGCTCGCCGCCCGGGGGGCTGCGGCCACCGGCGTCGACCCCACGCCGCGTCTGATCGAGCACGCGCGGGCGGCAGGCACGGACGGGCCGGGCACGGTGGACTACAGGGTGGATGACGGATGCGTCCTGGAGACCGTCGCCGATGGCTCGACCGGCTGGGCGACGGCCGGGCTCTCGCTGAACCACGTGCCCGACCTCGACGCCGCGCTCGCGGCCGTGCGACGCGTGCTGACGCGATCGGGATCGCTCGTGTTCAGCGTCCCGCACCCGTGTTTCGAGGCACCCCACGCCGCGTGGACGCAGGCCGGTGACGGCACGGTCCGCCGGGTGGTCGGCGACTATCTCGCCGAGGGATTCTGGCGTTCCGACAACCCCCAGGCCGTGCGCCGCGCCGGTAACGAGCACCGGACGCTGTCCACGTACCTCACGACGCTGCACCGGCACGGCTTCGCCGTGGAAGCCGTGACCGAGCCCGCCCCCACGGCCCAGGTGACGGCCCGGCAGCCGCAGCGGGCCGGGCTGCCGCCGTTCCTCGTCGTCCGCGCCCGCCGCGACTGACGTCGCGAGCTCCGGCCGGGTCGGTCAGCCGGTCATCGCCAGCCGGTAGAAGGCGGCGAGCGCGGCGTCGATGGGGTGGGGCTGCGGTCGGCCCGAGGCGTCGAGGTGGTTCCAGCGCTGGAGGTTCACGGCGACGGCGAACTGCCGTCGGCCGTCGGCGCGGGTCATGGCCAGGGTGCCCGCACCCCAGACCGTCCCGCCGTGGCCCCAGAAGCCGTCGGCCTCCGGGGTGTCCATCGGGTGCAGGCCGAGGCCGTACTCGATCACCGTTCCCTCCTGGGAGACGACCGGACCCGTGCTCCGCATCTGCCGCAGCGAGGCCGGGCTGACGATCTCGCCGGCCAGCAGCCGGCCGAAGAAGCGGTTGAGGTCCGCGACGGTCGAGACCAGGGCGGCGGCCGGACCGACCCACGACATGTCGAAGACGCTGTAGTCGCGCGGCGGGTCGATCATCCCGAACCACGCCTCGTACATCCGCGCGTGCGGCTCCGCGACGGCGGGCTCGGTGGGGAACCCGGTGTCCCGCAGCTCCGCGCGTTCGATCACGTCCCGGGTGATGCACCGCTCGGCCGTGTCACCCGTGACGTGCGCCAGGAGCTCGCCCAGGAGCAGGTAGTTGGTGTTGGAGTAGACCCCCGGACGGCCGCCCGGCGTGCCGACGGCGGGGGCGGAGACCCCCAGGCCGATCAGGTCGAGGGGGTCGAAGCGGGTGAACCGGTGGTCGTCCAGGCTCTGCGGGCTGGTCGCCGCGATGTCGGGGAACGCCTTGAGCGACGGGTAGGCGTAGGGAAGGTACTCGGCGAGGCCGCTGGTGTGGTCGAGCAGCATCCGGACGGTGATCGCCTCGCCGCGCGCGCCGGGCACCAGCGCCGGCAGGTAGCGGGCGACGGGCGCGTCGAGGTCGACCGCGCCGCACTCGACCTGCCGCAGCACCGCGGCGGCGGTGAAGGACTTGGTGACGCTGCCGACCCGGTGCCGAAGGTCGGCGGCGACCGGGCGGCCGGTGTCGACGTCGGCGAGGCCGGCGGCGCCCTGCCAGCACAGGTCCTCGCCCTCGCGCACCTCGGCGAACACGCCGGGCAGGCCGGCGCGGTGGACGTTCTCGAGGGCGGTGTCGAGCTGTGCGTTGAGCGGTGCGGGGTTGAGCTGTGCGGGGTTCATCGGCTTGCTCATGGCATGCGTCCCTTCGCGTTCCCCGAGGTGCGGATCCGCCTGCGGCGGGGCCTCGGCGCTCCCTTGTTCTCATTATGCACGCGGTGCGTGCAACGCCAAGTGCACAGGCGGGCGCATCGGCTAGACTGACCTTCGCTCCGGCGAGAGGACGTGAAGATGACAGGGCGCAGGCGCTGGTCCACCGAGGAGATCCTGGACGAGGCGGCGAACCTGCTGCGCACGAACGAGGACGCCGACTCGTTCAGCGTGCGCAAGCTCGCCGCCGTGCTCGGGACCGACTCCTCCAGCCTGTACCGGCACTTCCGCAGCAAGACGGAGCTGCTGCGGGCGGTCGCGGACCGGATCCTGGCCTCGGCCATGGAGGGGTACGAGCCCGAGGGCGACTGGAAGCAGCGCATCACCGCGGTGGCGTCGCGGGTCCGGGAGGCCTTCGGCCGCCAGCCCCAGCTGGCCGCGGTCTGGGGCCGCTACGCCTCCGGCGGCACCGGCTCCCGACTGGTGATGGAGGAGACTCTGCAGGCCCTCCGGGCGTCGGGGCTGCCCGACGCGGAGATCCCCCGGACCTACCACCGGCTCGCGGTCCTGCTGTCCGCGCTGATCGCGTCGGAGGCGGGCATCACCACCGTGGGCTCCGAGGAGCACGAGCAGGGCCTGGAGCTGTTCCGGGTGGCCACCCTGGGCGCCGACCCCGAACTCTTCCCAGCCCTGGCCCACTTCGCCCGCGACGTCCGCCCGCTGGGCGCCGACCGCGACGCCGCCTTCGCCGAACTCCTCGCCGCCCAGCTCCGTCAGATCGAGGCGTCGCTCCCCTCCTGAGCAACAAACGGGGGCTCGGTCGCCTTGCGGCGCGCCCCGGACTCCGGACCCTGACCGACGGTCTGGCTCGCCTGCGCGGACGCCCGCCCCGCACCAGGAATCGACCCGGCCCGCGCCCGGCGACGGGCCGAGCCCGGCCACCACCTCGTCGAGCCTGCTCGGCGGGCCCGGCCGGGTCGCGGCGTCAGCGGCCGGTCGGCCCACGCCAGGAGGGCGAGTGCCACCACAGCCGCGGTGGCGCAGCACAGCAGCCGCGTGGCGACCCCGCTGTGCGACGCACCCTCCTGCGGTTCCGCCATCCGCGCGCCCACGACGGCGGCAGCGAGCAGCTGAGCCGCGCCGAAGCCGGTGGCCGCAAGGCGCGCCGGCCCCCGCGCCGTCAGCGCGACGACCGGACACGCCACCGCCGACGCCAGCGCGTCCAGCCCCGCCAGAACGGCCGGGCCGACCAGCGCGCGGGTCGCGAAGAGCGCCACCAAACCGGCCGCCGAAGCGCTCGAAGCCGCCAGGAACAGCGCCGCCGCGATCCGGCACAGCGCAGCGAGCGCCCGCTCCGGCCCTGCCCCCGCCCGGCGGCTGCGCGCGTGGGTTCGCGGTTCGGGCATGTCGTCCCCTTCCGGTCGAAGACGGCGCGCTTCAGGTCGGCGACGTCACGGCGCCTCCCCCCATGCACCCATGACCGCCGGAGCCGAACCACGCGCAGCGTTCCCGCACCGCCACTCGGCGCCGATGAGATGCTCCCTGCCCGGCTGACCAGCAGCAAGCCTCTGCTACGGTCCTCCGGTCGCCGCACGGCGGCCCAGCCACAGGAGGCCCCATGGCCCTACGCCGACCGGCGGCCGTCGAGTTCGTCCTCACCGACGAGGTCGGCGTGAGGTATCGCGTAGGTGTCGTGAGGTCCGGCATGGTCCGCTGGAACTACGAGCGGATCGGCCTGGGCTTCGCACTCGGTCCCTGGCTTGCCAACCTGATCGTGCACTGGGCCGTGTTCCGGGGCGGCTGGACGGTGCTGGTGCTCTCGGCCGACGGGCACGCGGTCGTGCGGAAGACACGCTGCCGGGACCGCGCTTCCGCGCAGCGCGCCGCGGCGGAACTGCGCGAGCGGGGCGTCGCCGCCGTCCGCTGATCCGCCCGGGCCGGGTCTACGACGGCGGGTGAGGGGTCGTGAGGTCCGCCGCGACGAGCTGAGCCGCCCGGGCCGGGTCGCCGTCCGCGCGGGTGAGGAGCGAGGCCACGTCGTAGCCCGCGTCCGTCGACGCTCCTGCGGTCAGCCGCATGGTGCGCACCGACGCGTAGCGCGGCGAGCTGAGGGCCGCGCCGAGGTCCGGGCGCAGCCGGTGGAGTTCCCTCACGACGGCCCAGGCGTCGGCCTCCAGCCGGGCACGGCGGACCGGGTCGCAGGCGGCGACGGCGTCGTCGGCGCCGGGCGAGTCGGCCTCGTAGGTGAGCAGAGCCGGGAGGAGGGCGGGGACGCCCAGGATCTCCGCCGCCTCGAAGGTGTGGAAGTAGGCCCCGTCCTCGCACTCCAGCAGCTCCGCGATCAGCGGGACCGCCCGGAGGTCGTGCCGTCGGGCCAGCCCCCGCGCCCCCTCCTCGCGAACCTCTCCGTACGGGTCGGACGTGCAGTGCCACAGTGCGTCCCTGATCGCGGTCGTGTCCTGTTCCAGCTGGAACCCCAGCGCGAAGGCCGCCCAGTTCCGGACCTCGGGGTCCTCCTCGTCCCGGGTGAGCCTGATCAGCGCCTGGACGTCCGGCCCGTCGGGCAGGCCGGTGTCGGTGAAGGCGAGATTCACGGCGACCTGGCGCCGCACCTCGGCGTCCGGGTGCCCGGAGAACCGGACCAGTGCCGGGACCGCGTGCGGGTGCTGCGTCCGGCCCAGCGCGCGGACGAGAGACACCAGCACGCAGGCCTCGGTCTCCCCCTCGACCAACGCCACCAGGGCGGCGGCCGCAGCGTCGCGCAGCCCCGCGTGCTCGTCGGCCGCGTGGCCGACCAGATCGCAGCCCACCTCCCGCTCCAGGGCGTCGGCCGACTCCAGCAGGGCGACCCCGCACCGCAGGGCGGCCTCCCCGCCGTCTCCCCTGGCGGCCTGCCGGGAGAGCAGCGCGTAGGCGTCCCAGTCCTGTTCCGCCTCCGAGGCGGCCGCCGCCCGCGCCGCCGCCATCACGCGTCCCACCAGCCCCGCTCGCACCATCGCGTCGTCCATGACCGCATTCTCGCCCGGGCGTCCACACCGGCGTCCGGGATTTTCCAGCGGCGCCGTCCCCGGCGCTCAGGCGGACGACGCCACCGCCCGCACCCCGGCGACGCGGTCGAGCGCGGCCCGCAGGGACGGGGGTGTCACGGCGGATGCCGGGACCTTGACGCCGCGCCAGCCCGGACCGGCCAGCAGGAGCAGCGGCCGGTGGCGGGCGCCCGCGACCCCGAAGGGGGGCGAGTGGCTGCACGGGCGGGTGCACGATGGGACCGGACATGGCTACCTCCAGGTTCACGATCCGGCAGGTTCACGATCCGGCCCTCAGCTTCGCCGCCCTCGCGAGACGCCTCACCGCGCACAGCTCACGCATCGTTTCGGACGCCGACACTGAGGCGATGCGAAACCGCTGCGGCTCGTCAGGCCCGGCTCCGCGCGGGACGGTCAGGGTCCGACACGGAACCGATGCAGACGAGGTGGAAGCCGATGCCACGCAACGTGCGCGTGGACGCCGTCGTCGTCGGGGCGGGGCCGGCGGGACTGGCGTGCGCGGCGGACCTGAGCGCCGCCGGGCGGCTGGCGATGAGCGGCTACCTGCACCTGACCCGCGCCTGCTACCGGCTGGGCGAACGGTGGGTCCCGGCCGGGGACGTGCGGCTGCGCCTGGACTCCGTCTCGACCTGGTGGCTGCGCGGCGACCGCGACGCCTCCTGGCTGCGCCCGGCACCCGCGTCCTCCGCCGGGCACCCGGCAGACCACGCGGCGCGCCCGCAGGTGCCCCGGTGAACGCCGCCGTCTTCGACGACCTCGGCGTCGAGTCCGTCTGGGACTACCCGCGTCCGCCGGCGGCCCCGGAGGGTCGTCAGCTGACCTGACGTGACGTCACCATCCTTGCCACC
This sequence comes from Streptacidiphilus sp. MAP12-33, assembly GCF_041261265.1. Lineage (NCBI taxonomy): Bacteria > Bacillati > Actinomycetota > Actinomycetes > Kitasatosporales > Streptomycetaceae > Streptacidiphilus > Streptacidiphilus sp. MAP12-33. The sequence goes on along the minus strand of NZ_JBGCCA010000005.1, from coordinate 163,499 downwards.
ACTGTTTGGAATCCTCGATCGGGGCAAGACGCGCCAGCATGAGAAGTCGCTACGCAACGGCAGGAGCAGCACGCTGGGTCCTGATCGTCACGGACGTCGTCGCGGGCATCCTCGGGCTGTGGATCGCCCTGTACGTGCTGGACGCCAATCCCTCCAACGACCTGGTGCGGTGGGTCCACGGCGCGGCCGACTGGCTGTCCGCATGGGCGCACGACATGTTCACCCCTCGCGAGGGCTGGCTGCGCACGCTGATCAACTACGGCATTCCGGCGGTGGCCTACCTGCTCCTCGGCCACGCCCTCGCCGTCCGCCTCCGCCGCGCGGACTGATTACGCGCTCGCCCTCCCGTCCGTCTGGACGTCACGAGGCAGCCCTGCCGGCGGACGTGGCGCAGGTCACAGAGGCTGGGTGCATCGTGGCCTGCGACTCACCGTCTTATCCCTCATGCAAGACAGAAAGAAACGGGGAAAGGCGGTGCCGATGCAGGCTCACAGGAACGGGTTCGACGCGTTCGTGGGGGCCCGCTGGTCCGCCCTACTCCATCTGGCCCGACTACTCACCGCGGGCGACGCCCACCGAGCCGAGGACCTGCTCCAGGAGGCCCTGGTGAAGCTGTGGTTCGCGTGGCCGAAGGTCGCCGACGAGTACCCGGAGGCCTACGTCCGACGCATTCTGGTCCGCGCGGCCGCCAGGTCGGCGCGCCGCAGGTGGTGGGGCGAGCGCCCCACCGAGGTCCTGCCGGACCACGCGACCGGGCACGACACGGCCGAGCTGGTCAGCGAGCGCGCCCGCCTGGAGGCCGCGCTCGCCACGCTCCCGCCGAGGCAGCGGGCGGCCGTGGTGCTGCGCTACTACCAGGATCTGCCCGAGGCGCAGGTCGCGGAGACGATGGGCTGTCCGGTCGGCACGGTCCGCTCGCTGACCTCTCGCGGGGTCGCCAGGCTGCGGACCGTTCTGACCTGTTCGCCGGTGAGTTGAGGGAGACCCATGGACGACTTCGAGAAGGAGCTGGCGCGAATCATGCGCGACACCCACGACAACTCCCCCCTCACCGACGAGCAGCGCGACCGGCTCCACACGGGGGTCCACCGGCGCCGCCGGGTGCGGGCCGCCTGGACGGCCGGCACCTGCGTGGCGGCCGCCGCCGCGCTCGCGGCGGTGCTGCCGTCCGCTTTCGCCGCCTCGCCCGCCGGACGGACGAGCCCGGCCGGTGTCGTGAGCACCCCCGCCGCCACGCCCACGCCCGTCGCCACACCCACCACCATGCCCACCCCGGCCGCCACACCCACCAGCGGCGGTGGCCCGGTCACGACCCCCACGGCCACCCCGAGCAGTGGCGGAGGCGCCATGCCGACCCCCGCTGCCTCCACCACCCCGAGCTCCGGCCCCGTCGCCACCCCGACGGCCACGTCGGCCAAGGGCGGCGGCGCGATGCCGACCCCGGTCGCCTCCGCCACTCCGGGCTCCGTACCGCAGGCCACGCCGTCCCGCTGACGCCGCGAAACACGAAGCTCAGAGGCACCGAACGAGCCCGCTCCGACCACCGGAGCGGGCTCGTTCCCCTGCGCCCGGCAGCGGCGGCGTCAGGCGCGCGCGTACTGGTCGAGCTTGGGGAGGTCGTGGCCGAGGGTGGTCGCGGCGCGGCGGGCCCAGTAGGGGTCGCGGAGGAGTTCGCGGCCCAGCAGGACCGCGTCGGCCTCGCCGGAGGCGAGGATCTGCGCGGCCTGGTGGGGGTCGGTGATCAGGCCGACGGCGGCGGTGGCGAGCCCGGCCTCGTTGCGGACGCGGGCGGCGAAGGGGACCTGGTAGTTCGGCTCGACCGGGATGCGCACGTCCGGGACGTTGCCGCCGGTGGAGACGTCGAGCAGGTCCACCCCGCGTGCCTGGAGCTCCTTGGCCAGCAGGACCGTCTCGTCGGCGGTCCAACCGCCCTCGTCCAGCCAGTCGGTGGCCGAGACGCGGAAGAACACCGGCACTTCGTCCGGCCACACCGCGCGGACGGCCTCGGTGACCTCCAGGGCGAAGCGCATCCGGTTCTGCAGCGAGCCGCCGTAGGCGTCGGTGCGGTGGTTGGAGTACGGCGACAGGAACTCGTGGACGAGGTAGCCGTGCGCACCGTGAACCTCCACGACCTGGAAGCCCGCCGCCAGCGCCCGCTCGGCCGCCTGCGCGAACTGCCGCACCACGACGCCGATCTGCTCGACCGTCAGGCCGTCGGGCGCCGTCATCGTGCCGAAGGCGCTCTCACTCGGCGCGAGCGTGCGCCAGGCGAGGGGGTGGTCGGCCGACAGCGAACCGCTCGACGCGTCCCACGGGCGGTGGGCGGACGCCTTGCGGCCCGCGTGCGCGAGCTGGATGCCGGGGACCGTGCCCAGCTCGCGCAGGAAGGAGGTGATCCGGCGGAACGCAGCCGTCTGCCGGTCGTTCCACAGGCCCAGGTCCCAGGGGCTGATCCGGCCCTCGGGCGAGACGGCCGTGGCCTCGGTGAGGATCAGGCCCGTGCCGCCCGCCGCCCGGGACGCCAGGTGCTGGAAGTGCCACTCCCCCGGCGCTCCTGTGTCGAGCCCCTCGGCCGGTGCCGAGTACTGGCACATGGGCGCCATCCAGACCCGGTTGGGCACGGTGACGTCACGCAGGGCGAGGGGCTCGAACAGCAGGCTCATCGGGGAGGTGCTCCTTGGAGGACTCGGAAAGAGGTCAGATCGTCGCGGTGTCGATCACGAAGCGGTAGCGCACGTCGCTGTTGAGGACGCGCTCGTAGGCCTCGTTGACCTGGTCCGCCCGGATCACCTCGACCTCCGCTCCGATGCCGTGCTCCGCGCAGAAGTCCAACATCTCCTGCGTCTCCGGGATTCCGCCGATCATGGAACCCGCCAGGGTCTTGTTCCCGCCGATCAGCGAGAAGACCGCGACCGGCACCGGCACCGGCGGCGCGCCGACCTGGACCATGGCGCCCGTCGGCTTGAGCAGCGCGAGGTAGGCGTTGAGGTCGATCTCCGCCGAGACCGTGTTGATGATCAGGTCGAAGGTGCCGGCCAGCTTCTCGAAGGTGCTCGGGTCGCCGGTCGCGTAGTAGTGGTCCGCGCCCAGCTTGAGGCCCTCCTCCTGCTTGCGCAGGCTCTGCGAGAGGACGGTCACCTCGGCGCCCTTGGCGTGGGCGATCTTGACGCCCATGTGGCCGAGGCCGCCGAGGCCGACGACGGCGACCTTCTTGCCGGGGCCGGCGCCCCAGCGGGCGAGCGGCGAGTAGGTGGTGATGCCCGCGCACAGCAGCGGCGCGGCGGCGTCCAGCGGGATGCCCTCGGGGATCTTGAGCGCGAAGCGCTCGGTGACCACGACCTGCTTGGCGTACCCGCCGTAGGTGGGCTGCCCGTCGCGGCCGGTGTCGTTGTAGGTGCCGGTGGCACCGTCGGGGCCGGAGCAGAACTGCTCGAAGCCGGCGGTGCACTGCTCGCACTCGCCGCAGGAGTCGACCAGACAGCCGACGCCGACGCGGTCGCCGACCTGGTGGCGGGTGACGGCCGAGCCGACCTCGGCGACGGTGCCGGCGATCTCGTGGCCGGGGACCATCGGGAAGATCGCCGGGCCCCACTCCTCGTTGACCTGGTGGATGTCGGAGTGGCAGATACCGGCGTAGGCGATGTCGATGAGGATGTCGTGCGGGCCGAGCTCGCGGCGCGGCACGGTGGTGCGCTCCAGCGGGGCCTTCGCGGCCGGGGCGGCGTACGCGGGGATCGTACTCGTAGTCATGGTGACCAGACTGCCGGGCGCGGGCGGGTGAAGCCAGCACCCAGGTGAACGTACACCCACCGTGCCTACCACTGGGAGGAACACCCTCATACTTGGACGACATGAGTCCCGAACCCCCACCCGTCGACCCGATCGACCCGATCGATCCGCGCAACGAGCTGAGCGAGTTCCTGCGGACGCGCCGGGCCCGGCTACAGCCGGAGGACGTGGGCTTGCCCTACTTCGGCTCCCGCCGCCGCGTGCCGGGCCTGCGGCGGGAGGAGCTGGCGCAGCTGGCCGGGGTGAGCGCGGCCTACTACACGCGCCTGGAGCAGGGCAACGCCCGCAACGTGTCGGCGGCGGTCCTGGAGGCGATCGCGGACGCGCTGCGGCTGAACCGCGCCGAACGCGAGCACCTGGACCACCTGGCCAAGCCCGCGCGTCGCCGCGGCCGCCCGGTCCCCTCGCGCCCGCAGCGGGTGCGCCCGCAACTGCAGCATCTGCTGGACGCGATGGACTGCGTGCCCGCCTACGTCCTGGGCCGGCGCTGCGACATCCTGGCGTGGAACCGCATGGCTTGCGCACTGCTCGGCGACTTCGCGGCGCTGCCGCCGGAGCAGCGGAACATGGCGTGGCTGGTCTTCATGGACCCCGCCTCCCACGAGCTGTACGACGACTGGGAGGGCAAGGCCCGCGACGTGGTCGCGGGCCTGCGGATGGACGCCGGCCGCACCCCGGACGATCCGCGGCTGGCCGCGCTGATCGGTGAGCTCTCGGTCAAGAGCCCGGAGTTCCGGCAGTGGTGGGCCGCCCACGACGTGCGGGGCACGGGCCCCTGCGCGAAGGAGTTGCACCACCCCGTGGTGGGCCGGCTGAGCCTCGCCTTCGAGTCGCTCGTACTGCCCGCCGACCCCGACCAGATGCTGGTCACCTACGCGGCCGAGCCCGGTTCCCCCTCGGCGGAGGCCCTTCGGCTCCTGGCAAGCTGGACGGAGGTCCCACCCCCTCTGCCGAAGGTCCCGGAACACGGTGTTAACTAGGGCGGAAGCGTGGGCAAGTCCTCCATGTCCCGCTCGAGAGCTCGACGGTTAGGACGGTCCCGGTATGCATCAGCCCCTGACCCCGCTCCACGCGGTCGCGCTGTACACGCTGCTCACCGTCGCGGGCCTGTGGACGCTGATGGGCGTGCGTGCCGTCTGGCTGGCCACGTTCCGGCCGTGGGCCGTGGGCGGCAGCGGGGTCGGCCTCCACCCGGTCGAGCAGGTCGCGCTCTCGCGCGCGGAGCGTCGGGCGTTCGTCGCGATAGCGAACGAACTGAACGCCCTCCGCTGAGGCTGAGGCACGCAGCGCCCTCAGGAACGCAGCGCCTTCAAGGGCGCAGCACCTTCAGGCACGCAGCGCCTTCAGGGGCGCGGGTCGGGCGAGGAACCGCCCTGTGCAACGCTCGCGTCGTGTGCGGCCAGGACCGCCGCCTCCTGCTCCGCGGTCATGAACGGCGTCCAGGTCCCGAAATGCCGGTAGTCCTCGAAGGCCTCCTCCTGCCCGCCGGGACCGAAGAGCCACTCGGCCGTGGCGCGGACGCTGTCCGCGACGGGCCGGGAGCGCAGGCCCGCCGCCAGCGCCTTGGCACTGGACGCGTCCCAGACGGCCGCGAACTCCTCGCGGCCCGCGGGCACCCAGAACGGGAGCGCCGTCCAGGGTTCGACCGCCTGGTCGACGAAGTGGGCGTCGTCGACGTAGGTGAGCTCCGCCGTCGAGCCGGTCGCCTCGACGCACGCGTCGAGGAAGTCGCCCCAGCTGCCGTTGTCCGGAGCGCCGACGACGAGATAGTCCTCGACCTCGTCGCGCGGCTCGCCCGCGAGCAGGTCGAGCCCGAAGACGGCGAGGTCGCGCGCGTCGACGACGCGCAGGGCGCGGTCCCGTGGGCCGGGGACGGCCATCCGGCCGCCCTGAGCGGCGCGGCGCAGCCAGGCGGTGGCGCGGCGGGCGCGGTCGTGCGGACCGGTGATCTGTCCCGGCTGCAGGACCACGACCCGTCCGGGGAAGGCCGCGCGGACAGCGAGCTCGCAACCGTCCTTGAGCCAGCCGTACTCGCCCTCCCCCTCCCCCGCGTCGGCGCGGCCGCCGTGACGGCGCGAGGACTCGTCGGTGGGCAGCGCCGGGTAGTCGGGGTAGACGTTGATCGTCGACACGAACAGGTAGGCGCCGGCGCTGCCCGCCAGCGCGGCCGCCGACCGGCCCACCTCTGTGGGAACGTAGCCGCACACGTCGACGACCGCGTCGTAGGGCCCGGCGGCGGCGAGCGCGGCGAGGTCCTCGTCCCGTGTCCGGTCACCGCGCAGGGAGCGCACCCCCTGCGGATCGTCCTGGCTGTGGCCGCGGTTGAAGACGGTCACCGCCCAGCCGCGCCGCACCCCCTCCTCGGCGAAGGCCCGCCCGACGAACACCGATCCACCGATCACGAGAAGTCTCATGAGCTGGAGTCTGTGCGTCGGACGGGCCTGCCGTAACCCGGCTGCGCGCTGGGCGAACGCTTTGCGCGGAGAGCGAAAGTGAGGTGCTTTCAGGGTCAGCCGAACTGGAGGGAGCGCTTGGACAGACCCATCCAGAAGCCGTCGATCACACTGCGACCGCTGCCCAGCTCGTCCTCGGACGCACCGAGGGTGACGAAGAGCGGGGCGAAGTGCTCGGTGCGCGGGTGGGCGAGGCGGCCGGCCGGCGCCTTGTGCTCGAAGTCGAGCAGGGCGTCGAGGTCATGGGCCTCCAGCGCGCGGCGGCCCCAGTCGTCGAACTCGGTCATGATCGAGTGGACGCTGCCGTCCTGGGTCAGGGCGCGCAGGTTGTGGGTGAAGAACCCGCTGCCGACGATGAGCACGCCCTCGTCACGCAGTGGCGCGAGCTTGCGGCCGATCTTCATCAGCCCGGCCGGGTCCAGGGTCGGCAGGGAGATCTGCAGCACCGGCACGTCCGCGTCGGGGTACATCTCGACGAGCGGGACGTAGGCGCCGTGGTCGAGGCCGCGGTCCGGGATGTCCTGGACGGGGGTGCCGGCGCCACGCAGCAGCTTGCGGACGGAGTCGGCGAGCTCTGGGGCGCCGGGGGCGGCGTAGGTGACCTCGTAGTAGTGCTGCGGGAAGCCCCAGAAGTCGTAGACCAGCGGAACGGTCGTGGTGGCGCCGAGCGCGAGCGGCGCCTCCTCCCAGTGGGCGGAGACCATCAGGACGGCCTTGGGCTTGGGCAGCTCGGACGACCAGTCGGCGAGCTGGCGCGTCCACAGCGCGTCGTCGGCGAGCGGCGGGGCGCCGTGGCCCAGGTAGAGGGCGGGCATCCGCTCGGACGTGGGGGTCGTCATGGCTTCCTCGTTCCAGGGCTGGTTCAAATCTGAACTACTTCGAAGAGTACTCCCGAGTTCAGATTTGAACAACATGCTCCGCGGCCTACCGGGACTGGGCCTGGGCGAGCGCCCGCCGCCTGGCGTCGTCCCAGGAGATCGGCAGCTCGCCGACCGGCACCTCCCAGAACACGAACACGGAGTCGCGCATCGTGGCGCGCAACTCCCGCATGATCGTCCGGTGCGGTTCGGCGGCGGCGTAGGCGTTGAGCTGCTCGCGCCCCTCCCATGCCGACAGGGTCCAGAAGGTGCGGCGCAGCGGCTCGGCGACCAGGGAGGCGCCGAGCGCTCCGGGCGCGCGGCGGACCTGCCTCCAGGCCGCCAGCGAACGGAGGAAGAAGCGCGGCACGTCGCGCAGCGTGCGGACCTCGAATCGCGAGGCCATCACGAGGGCGGTGGTCGTACCGGGGGCGGGCTGGTTCGGTGTCGTCCAAGGGATGGTGGGCATGGCCGTGGCCTTCCTGGATCCGGGTCAGCACTGCGGATAGTTCCACTATCCATGATAGACAGTAGAACTATCCATTGGCGAGAAGGGAGGCGAACGGGATGCGGATCTCGGAACTCAGCCGCCGCAGCGGGGTCTCCGTGCCCACGATCAAGTACTACATCCGGGAGGAACTGCTCCCCGGCGGCCGGCTGACCTCGCCGAACCAGGCGGACTACGACGAACAGCACCTGCGTCGGCTGCGGCTGATCCGGGCACTCATCGGCGTGCGCGGCCTCTCGGTCGACGCGACGCGCCAGGTGCTGAGCGCGCTCGCGGAGCAGCAGTCGAGCCAGCACATCGTGCTCGGCCTGGCCCTGGGCGTGATCCCGGCCGCCGGCCCCGACCGCGCGGCGGCGGAGCGCGAGCCCACCGAGCATGAGCCCACGAAGCAGGACGGCGCGGTCGACGCGCTGATGCGGGAGCTCGGCTGGCGGGTCTACGACGGTTCCCCCGCGCGCGCCGTGCTCGCGGACACCCTGGCGAGCCTCCAGGAGTTCGGCGTCGCACTGGACTGGACCGGCCTGCTCCCCTACGCACGGCTCGCCGAGCAGACGGCCCGGCTCGACCTGGACGCGCTGGAGGGCGCGCCGGACCCGCTGGAGATGGCCGAGCGCGCCGTCGTCCTGACCGCCCTGCTGGAACCCGCCCTGCTGGCACTGCGCAGACTCGCCCAGGAGGACGAGTCCGCACGGCGCCACGGCGGCTGACCCGCCCCCACAGCGGCAGATCCACGCCGGCTCGTCCGCCGGTTCGTCCGGCGGCTCGTCCACAGCGGCGCCTCGGCCGCCTCACTCGACAGTGCGCGGCAGGCGCGGCTAGGCTCGCCGCAGAAGCTACTCAACTTGTTGACTAGGGAGCGAGCCGTGCACCCCTTCCGCGCAGCCGTCGAGGCCGGCGACCACGACGCCCTGGAGGCGCTGCTGGCCGAGGGCGTCGTCTTCACCAGCCCCGTCGTCTTCAAGCCCTATCCCGGCAAGGCCATCACCGCGGCGATCCTGCGCGGGGCCGGCCGGGTCTTCCAGGACTTCCGCTACGTCCGGGAGATCTCCGACGCGGGCGGCCGCGACCACGCCTTCGTCTTCCAGGCGACCGTCGACGGCCGCGAGGTGCACGGCTGCGACTTCCTGCACCTCGACGAGGACGGCCTGATCGACGAGTTCACGGTGATGGTCCGCCCGCTCTCCGGCGCGCAGGCGCTGGCCGCGGCGATGGGCGCACAGTTCGAGCGGATCGCCGCCGAGGCGCTGGAGGCCGAGGCCCAGCAGGCCGCATCGGCGCAGCAGGCCGGGGCGTGAGCGCGACGCCGCCCTACCGCCGTTTCGTCGCCATCGGCGACAGCCAGACCGAGGGCCTGGGCGACGGCGACGAGACGGCGGGCTGGCGCGGCTGGGCGGACCGCCTGGCCGAGACGCTCGCCGAGCGGGAGCCGGGCCTGCGCTACGCGAACCTCGCCGTCCGCGGCCGCCTCGCCGGCCAGGTCCGGGCCGAACAGCTCGCCCCCGCCCTCGCGCTGCGACCCGATCTGGTGAGCGTGGTCGCCGGGATGAACGACCTGATGCGCCCCCGCGTGGACACGGCGGCGGTGACCGCGGAACTGGAGGCGATGTTCGCCGCCTGCACCGCCACGGGCGCGCGGGTGCTCACCTTCACCTTCCCCGACATCGGTGCGATCGCGCCGCCGGCCCGCGGACTGCGGCCCCGGCTGCTGGACCTCAACGCCCGGATCCGTGCCGCGGCCGAGCGGCACAGCGTGGTGGTCGTCGACTTCTTCCCGCAGGCGGCGACGACCGACCCGCGCATGTGGAGCGCGGACCGGCTGCACGCCAGCCCCCTCGGCCACGCCCGGATCGCCGCGGCTGCCGCCCACGCCCTCGCTCTGCCCGGCAGCGACGACCGCTGGGTCGAGCCGCTGCCCCCGCTCCCGCCCGTCGCGCTCGCGCGGCGGGCCGCCCAGGAGGCGGCCTGGATCGGCGGCTTCCTCGGCCCCTGGCTGCTACGCCGCCTGCGCGGCCGCTCCTCGGGCGACGGACGCGTCGCCAAGCGCCCGGAGCTGCGGGAGGTCGCCACCCCGCACCGGGTGCACTGACCTGCACCGACCGGCGTCAGGCAGGCCCGCGCGAGCAGGGCGGACGACCCGCTGCGGCGCCGGCCGGGCCCCGGCCACGGGACGAGCGGCGAGGATGCCTGGTTCGGGACGAGTAGCGAGCACGCCTGGTTCGCAGCGGTCACGCAGGCCGGCGGTCACGCAGGCCGGCCATCACGCAGGCCGGCCGTCACGCAGGCCGGCCGTCACGCAGGCCGGCGGTCACGCAGGCCGGCCGTCAGGCGGGCGCAGCGCGGCAACCCGGCGGCCTGACCTGCGCGGATGCCCCGTCGCCGAGGACGTCAGGCAGGCCCCGGCGCGGCGGCCGGCGTCGCGGGCGTCGCCGCGGCGCGGCGCTCCAGGACCGCGAGGGCCCGCTCGCACCAGCGCTCGTTCTCGCGCTCGAAGGACAGACCGCGCATCAGCGTCAGGTAGGGTCCGACGCGGTCGGCCGTGGTGAGGTACTCCTCCTCGAAGCGGCCGTCCAGCAGGCGGGCGCGCAGCCGTTCGTAGCGGGCGATCTTGGCCTGGGCTCCGGTCAGGCGCTCGCGCAGCGCCGCCCGCACGGCGGTCGCGTCACCCGACTCGACGGCCTGCACCTGCACGAGCAGTTCGTCGCGGATCGCGGACGGGCGCGGTGGCACCGCCGTGAACGCGCGCAGCGCGGCGCGGCCGGCCTCCGTCAGCGAGAAGAGCCGCTTGTTGGGCCGCCGCTCCTGCTCCACGACGCGCGCCCGGATCAGGCCGTCGGCCTCCATCCGGTCCAGCTCCCGGTAGAGCTGCTGCGGGGTGGCCGCCCAGAAGTTGGCCACCGACGCGTCGAAGGACTTGGCCAGGTCGTACCCGGAGGCCTCGCCCTCCAGCAGGGTCGACATGATCGCGTTGCGCAGTGCCATGCGGCCAGCCTAGTGGCGGAGCGGATGCAGGCGCGAATAATCAACTCGTTGTCTATCTGAGCCGTCACGCCGACGGGGTACACACGCCGTGTATACCTGGTGTGTATAGTCCTGGTCATGAGCATCGGACACACCCTGCTGGGCCTGCTCGAAGCGGGCCCCAGCCATGGCTACGACCTGAAGCGCGCCTTCGACTCCCGCTTCGGCCAGGACCGCCCGCTCCACTACGGGCAGGTCTACTCGACCATGGCCCGCCTGCTGAAGAACGGGCTCGTCGAGGTCGAGGGCGTCGAGCCCGGCGAGGGCCCCGAGCGCAAGCGGTACGCCATCACCGACGCCGGGCTCACCGACGTGGCCACCTGGCTCGCCAGCCCGGAGAAGCCCGAGCCCTACCTCCAGAACACCCTCTACACCAAGGTCGTCATCGCCCTGCTGACCGACCGCAGCGCCGAGGCCGTCCTGGACGCGCAGCGCGCCGAGCACCTGCGCCTGATGCGCGAGCTGACCCGCCGCAAGACCTCGGGCGACCTCGTCGACCAGCTGATCTGCGACCACGCCCTGTTCCACCTCGAAGCGGACCTGCGCTGGCTGGAACTCACCGCCGCCCGCCTCGACGCCCTGCGCACGGCGGTGAGCGCATGACGCGGCACAGTGACGTGACGCCCGGGCCACTGCTCCTGGCGAGCGACCTGCACAAGAGCTACGGGACCACGCCCGCGCTGGACGGCGCCGACTTCGCCATCCGCGCCGGGGAGATCGTCGCGGTCATGGGCCCGTCGGGCTCGGGCAAGTCGACGCTGCTGCACTGCCTGGCCGGGATCGTGCAGCCCGACGCGGGGGCGGTGCGCTACCGCGACCGCGAGCTGTCCACGGAGAGCGACGCCGAGCGCAGCAGGCTGCGCCGGGAGGAGTTCGGCTTCGTCTTCCAGTTCGGCCAGCTGGTCCCGGAACTGACCTGCCTGGAGAACGTGGCCCTGCCGCTGCGGCTCGGCGGCGTGAAGCGCAGGGCGGCCGAGGAGCGGGCCACCCAGTGGCTGGAGCGGCTGGAGGTCTCCCACGCCGCCGACCGCCGGCCCGGGGAGATCTCCGGCGGCCAGGGCCAACGCGTCGCCGTCGCCCGGGCGTTGGTCGGCGAGCCGCGCGTGGTCTTCGCGGACGAGCCGACCGGCGCGCTGGACTCGCTCAACGGCGAGCGGGTGATGACGCTGCTCGCGGCCGCCGCCCGGGAGACGAACGCCGCGGTGGTGCTGGTCACCCACGAGGCCAGGGTCGCCGCCTACTCCGACCGCGAGGTCGTCGTCCGCGACGGCCGCACCGCGACCGGCCTGACGGCGGGTGCGCTGTGAGCCGCACGGCGAGCGCCGCCCCACGCGCGTGGCTGCGGGATCTGCTGCTCGGCGCCCGCTTCGCGGTCTCCGGCCGGGAGAGCTGGTTCCGCACCACGCTGACCGCCTTCGGCGCGGGCTGCGCCGTCGCGCTGATGATGCTGGCCACCGCCCTGCCCGCGATGATGGACACCCGCAACACCCGGGGCAGCGCACGCGACCTCAGCTACTACGGGCCGCCGCTGGCGGCCTCGGCGACGACGCTGCTGGTCCGCGACGCGAACACCGAGTACCACGGCGCGCCCGTGCACGGCGAGTTGGTCAAGCCCGAGGGGCCGGGGGTGAAGACCCCGCCCGGGTTGGGCGCCTGGCCCGCCGACGGCACGATGGCCGTCTCCCCCGCACTGCGGTCGCTGCTCGCCTCCCCCGAGGGCGCACTGCTGCGCCAGCGCCTGCCCTACCGCGACGTCGGCACGGTCGGTGACTCCGGCCTGGTCGGGCCCGGCGAACTCGTCTACTACGCGGGCGACGCCTCCCTCGCACTGGATCCCGCACACACGGGCACCGACACGGTCTACCGGACCGACAGCATCGGCGGACACGCCGTCACCGACGGCCTGTCCCCGCTGCTGATGCTGCTCACGGTCGTCACCTTCGTCGTCCTCCTGGTGCCGGTCGGGGTCTTCGTCGCCACGGCCGTCCGCATCGGCGGCGAGCGGCGGGACCGGCGGCTGGCCGCGCTGCGGCTGGTCGGCGTCGACATCCGTGGCACGCACCGGGTCGCGGCCGGGGAGGCGCTGGTCGGCGCACTGCTCGGACTGCCCGTCGGGCTGGCGGTGTTCTGGCTGGCACGGCAACTCGTCGCCGGGGTCCAGCTGCTGGGCCTGAGCGTCTTCCCGTCCGACATCTCGCCCTCGCTCGGCCTGACGGTGCTGATCGCGCTGGCCGTGCCGGTCTGCGCCGTCGTGGTGACCGCGCTGTCGCTGCGCGGCGTCACGATCGAGCCGCTGGGCGTGGTCCGCACCTCTCGGCCGCCGCGGCGGCGGCTCTGGTGGCGTCTGCTGGCGCCCGTGGCCGGAACCGCCCTGCTGCTGACGACCCCGCTGGGCCAGTCCTTCGGCGGCTCGACGCAGAACCGGGTGATCGCCGGGATCGTGCTGCTGCTGGGCGGTGTGACACTGCTGCTGCCGTGGCTGACCGAACGGGTGCTGCGCGGTCTGCGCGGCGGGCCGGTGCCGGTCCAACTGGGCACCAGGCGGCTCCAGCTGTCGGTGGCGCCCGCCGCCAGGGCCGTCAGCGGCGTGGTGGTGGCAGTGGCCGGGGCCATCGCCGTTCAGACCCTCTTCGGCGGGGTCAGCGGCGAGTTCGTCTCGGCGACCGGCCGCGACCTCACCCGGGCGCAGGCCGGCGTGGACGCCAGGCTCGACCCCGCCCAGGCCGGAGCGGTCGTCGCCGGGCTGCGTGCGACGCCCGGCGTGCTGAGCGCGACGGACCTGCGCACCTCGATCGTGCTCGTGCCCGGCTCGGACTACTCGCTCGAGGTCAACGTCGGCGACTGCGCCACACTCGCCACCTACAGCGGCGTCACCGGCTGCGCCCCCGGCGGGGTGTACCTCGTCGCGCAGCAGCCCGACGGAACCGTCGACGCGGGACCGGCCCCCACCGTGCGGCCGGGCGAGCGGCTCGACCTGCGCAGCGCGGCCGGGACCCCGGCGTCCGTACCGCCCGGGTCCTCCACGTCGCACGGGACCAGGGACCTGTGGACGGTCCCCACCGGCCTGCGGGTGGTGACCGCGCAGCCCGGCCCTGACGGTTCGGTCCGCACCGGGCTGTTCGTCACACCGCAGGCGCTCGCGCCCACGCGGCTGGCCGACCCGAGCCTGACCAGTGCGATCCGGCTGGCCCCGAACGACCCCGACGCCGTCGAGCGGGCGCGCAACGCCGTCTCCGCCGCCGTCCCGGGGCTCTCGGTGGACACTTACGTAGCGAGCACCACGGACCGGAAGTTCGCCAACATCCAGCGCGGGCTGCTGGTCGGCGCGGTGGTGACACTGCTGCTGATCGCGATCGGGATGGCCGTCTCCACGACGGAGCAACTGCGGGAGCGCAGCCGGCTGCTGGCGGTCCTGGTGGCCTTCGGCACGCGACGGTCGACGCTGGCCTGGTCGGTGCTGTGGCAGAGCGCGGTGCCGATCCTGCTCGGCCTGCCGGTGGCCTTGGCCGGTGGTCTCGGACTCGGCGCGCTGCTGATGCGGATGACGGGGACCGCCGTCCGGTTCGACTGGGGCACCGTCGGGGTGCTGCTCGCGGCGGGCGCGGCGACGGTCGCGGCGGCCACGCTGCTCAGCCTGCCGGTGCTGTGGCGGCTGATGCGCGCGGACGGGCTCCGCACGGAGTGAGGCGGGCGGTCAGCCGCCCGCGGTCGGGCTGGTGGCGGTGACGGTGCGCAGGAACTCCGCATTGCTGCTGGACTGCTTGAGGCGGTCCAGCAGCAGCTCGGTGGCCTGCTGGGTGTCCAGCCCGCTGAGCACGCGGCGCAGCGTCCGCACCCCGGGGGTGCGGACGGCGCCGAGCAGCAGCTCCTCGCGCCGGGTGCCCGAGGCCTTGGCGTCGACCGCCGGGAAGACCCGCTTCTCGGCGAGTCGGCGGTCCAGGCGCAGCTCCATGTTGCCGGTGCTCTTGAACTCCTCGAAGATCAGGTCGTCCATCTTGGAGCCGGTGTCGACCAGCGCGGTGGCGATGATGGTCAGCGAGCCGCCGTTCTCGACGTTGCGGGCGGCACCGAAGAACCTCTTCGGCTTGTGCAGCGCGGCGGCGTCGACGCCGCCGGTGAGGACACGCCCGGACCCGGGCGCGGCGGTGTTGTAGGCGCGGGCGAGGCGGGTGATCGAGTCGAGCAGGATCACGACGTCCTGCCCGAGCTCGACCAGCCGCTTGGCCCGCTCGATCGCGAGCTCGGCGAGCGCGATGTGCTCCCGCGCGGGCTTGTCGAACGTGGAGGCGAGAACCTCGCCCCGCACGGAGCGCCGCATGTCGGTGACCTCCTCGGGGCGCTCGTCGATGAGCAGCACCATGAGGTGGGCGTCGGGGTGGTTGCGGTTCACCGCGGCGGCGATCTGCTGGAGGACGACGGTCTTGCCGGTCTTGGGCGGCGCGACGACCAGTCCGCGCTGGCCCTTGCCGATGGGCGCGACCAGGTCGATCACGCGGGTGCCGAGCCGGCCCGGCTCGGTCTCCAGGTGCAGTTGCTCGCTGGGGTGCAGCGGGGTCAGATCGGCGAACTCGGCCCGCACACGGGCCCGTTCGGGCCGCTGACCGTTGACGGCGACGATCCGGCCGAGCCCGCGACGGCGGTCGCCCTTCCCACCGCCGCTCCGCGGCTCCGCCGGATCCCCGGCGACGAGGTCCCCCTGCCGCAGGCCGAAGTTGCGGACCTGTGCCTGCGACACGTACAGGTCCCCCGGTCCGGGCTGGTAGCCGGACGTGCGGAGGAAGGCGGCACCGTCCCGGATCTCGAGGACACCGGAGACGAGGTGGGGATCGGGTTCGGGCACGGGCTCGGGCTCCGTCGCGGGTTCGGGCACGGGCTCGGGCTCCGTCGCGGGTTCGGGCTCTGTCGCGGGTTCCGGCTTGGCGGCCCGCTTCGCGGTGATGGCGTCGACCAGCTCGCCCTTGCGCAGTCGCGCGGCGCCGGTGATGCCGAGGGAGGTCGCGAGCTCGCTGAGCTCGGCCTTGAGCAGGTGGTCGATTGTGGGTTCGATGAGGGTGGTCATGGTGGGATTCCACTTCTGTGTGTGACGGTGGCGTCCACGCCGATGCGGTCGTGGACGTGCGGCATCGCGGGATCGTCACGCGATGGCCCGGGTGCGGCGACATGCCGCGGACCGGTTGGTGCGATGAACGTGGTGGTGCCTGATGTGATGCGGATTCCGGCGACATCAGACGTCGAGCCGGAGCGTTGAACTGCTTGCTCTACCGCGATCGAGTCGCGGGAGTCGGCGGAAGCGAACGTGCTCCGCTGTTCACATAGTAGCAGGGAACCGATCCCTACTTGTCAAGCGCGCTGGTCAAACGGCGCGGATGGCTTGCCCGAGCGCGGTGACGTGCGCCCAGGCGGGTGAGCAGGATCGCGCGCTCGGAGTAGGTGCCTAGCGCCCCCGGGACCTGGTGGTTCTTCTCTCCCGAACGTCGGTGCCCAGCTCCGCAGCGACGCGCGAGGGCAACTGCTCGATCACGTCGCACGTCGCACGCCGGACCTGAACGGGGTCGAGGCGGGGTCGAGGCGGGAGCCGTCGGCAATCCAGAGTCTCCAGGCCGGTCAGCCCGAGGACCTCCATGGCTGTGGCCGGAGGCGACCACAGCACACCGGCTGCCTCCAGCCGTTCGAGCAGACGCCCGGCCGCGTGCCACTCCCCCACGTCCAACATTCCCCACCGCCAAGGAGTTTGTCGAGGCGGAGTAGCAGCGGCCGGAAAGGGATCCGCTAGCCCAGTGAGGCGAGGTACGCCGAGGCGGCGTCCGGGGTGAAGAACCAGTTCGGGAAGTCCGAGGGGTTGTCGAAGCCGTTGGCGAAGCGGTCGGCGACGGGCGGGAGCTGGCCGGCGGCGCCGATGAGGTTGAGGACGTGCTCCGGGGGCGGAGCGAGCATCGCGTTGGTCCAGGCGGTGACGTCCGCGGCCGTGTCCGTCCAGAAGGTCTCGAAGGCGCGCTCCATGAAGGCGCGGTCGAAGGGGGCGTCGCCGTGCGCGCGGATGGAGTCCAGGTAGGAGGTGGCGCACTTGGACGCCGTGTTGGAGCCCTGACCGGTGATCGGGTCGTTGGCCACGACCACGTCGGCCACGCCCAGGACCACGCCGCCGCCCGGGAGCTCGCCGACGGGGCGGCGGACGGTGGGGGCGTAGCGGCCCGCCAGGGTGGCGCGGGCGTCGGTGAGCTCGACGCCGCCGAGGGTGCGCTCGTACTCCCAGGGGGTGTAGGTGCGCATCAGTTCCAGCGTGCGGTCCAGGTGCTCCTGCGGGTCCAGCGCGGGCTCGAAGACGTCGAGCGGCCCGCCGGGTATGCCCTCCCAGAACAGGATGTCGCACGGCCCGGAGAGGGTGAGCGCCGGGATGACGAAGAGTTCGCCGACGCCCGGCACCAGGTTGCAGCGCACGCCCGGGTAGTCGTGCTCGGGGCGCGGGGCGAGGCCGTGCACGTAGGAGACGGCGAGGGCGCGCTGGGGCGCGGTGTACGGGGAGCGTTCGGCGTCGCGGGCGAACATGGCGACCAGCTCGCCCTTGCCGGCAGCGACGACGGTGAGGTCGTAGCCGCGCACCAGGTAGTCCAGGTCGGAGACGGTGACGCCGTTGACGACGACCTTGCCGCCGCGCTGGGCGAACAGCTCCAGCCAGCCGGGCATCTTGACGCGCTGGTCGACGGACTGGGCGTAGCCGTCCAGGCGGCCGATCCAGTCGATGACGCGTGCGGCCTCGGGGCCGCTGACGGAGACGCCGAGGCCCTGGGCCTTGGGCGCCTCGGCCTCCCAGAGGCTCAGGCCGAGGTCGCGCTCGTGCTGGAGCGAGGTGGCGAACATGCACTGCGTCGACATCACCCGGCCGCCGCGCACCTCGTCGGGGGTGCGGTCGGTCATCACGGTGACGTCGTGACCGTCGTTCTGCAGGCCGAGCGCGAGCTGGAGGCCGGACTGGCCGGCGCCGACGACGAGGATTCTCGCCACGTTGGTGCTCCTGGTGGTGATGGGGGTCGGTACGAGGAGGCCGGGGCCTCCGAGGGCAGCCTCAGAGATCGGAGACGGCCAGGGTGTGCTGGACGAGCGCGGCCAGCGTCAGCGCCGAGGAGGCGCGCGAGCGGGCGTCGCAGCGCAGCAGCGGGACGTCCGGGTCGAGGCTGAGCGCGTCGCGGATGTCGGCGTCGGCATAGAGGGGCGCGCCGTCGAACCCGTTGACGGCGACCACGAAGGGCAGCCCGCTGCTCTCGAAGTAGTCCACGGCCGGGAAGGCGTCCGCCAGCTGTCGGGTGTCGACCAGGACCACCGCGCCGACGGCGCCGCGGGCGAGGTCGTCCCACATGAACCAGAAGCGACGCTGGCCGGGCGCGCCGAACAGGTAGAGGACCAGGTCGGCGGCGATGTGCAGGCGGCCGAAGTCCATGGCCACGGTCGTGGTGGTCTTGCCGCTGCCGGGGGTGAGCTCGTCGGTGTCGCTGCCGGCGTCGGTCATGATCGCCTCGGTGCGCAGCGGGGTGATCTCCGAGACCGAGCCGACCATGGTGGTCTTGCCGACGCCGAAGCCGCCCGCGATCACGATCTTGGCGGAGGTGACCGGCAGTTCGGTGAGCGGGATGCCCGGGGTGGTCACCTCGTCGACGAGGACGCCGCCGGGCGTGTTGACGTCACGCCAGGTCACGAAGGCCTCCGAGGATCCTTTCGAGCACCACGCGGTTGGGACGCGCGGGGACGCCGATGGGCGAGCCGCCCGCGCCGACGCTGACGGTGGCTCCGTGCACGCGGATGCGTCCGGCGTCGACCAGGTCGCTGACCCACACGCGGACGACGCCGAGCGGCAGTCGCAGCAGCGCGGAGACCTCGGCGACGGACCGCATCTGACCCTGGCACAGGGCGCAGATGCGCTCCAGTTCGGGCAGCGCGGGCGCGGTCTGCTGCCCCGGCCAGGCGGCGTGGACGGGCCGCTGCTCGACGGCCGAGATCAGCGTCTCGACCAGCAGCACCTGGCCGAACCGGGTGCGGCCGCCGGTGAGGGCGTAGGGGCGCACGCGCAGCGAGCGCGCGGGAACGGTCATCGGGTCGCCTCCTGGGCCTCGGCCGCCGCCTCGGCGCGGACGTGCGCGGTCAGGACGTGTCCGGCCTGCTCGACGAGCCGGGCCATCTGGAAGGCCGCGATGCTGAGGTCGCAGTCCTGGGCCGTGTAGGCGGCCAGGCAGGCGGTGCGGTCCACGGCCATGAGGATCAGCGTGCCCTCCTCCAGGGTGACCACGGTCCGCTTGAGCGTGCCGAGGTCGAGCAGCGCGGTCAGGCCGGCGGCCAGGCCGTTGATGCCGGCCACGAAGGTGGCGAGCTGCTCGGCCGGGCAGTCCTCGTCGACCGCCACCAGGGGCAGGCCGTCGGTCGAGACCAGCGCCAGGGCGCGCAGGCCGGGTGTGGCCGTGAGCACGTCGCCGAGCAGCCAGCGCAAGCGGGTCTGCGAATTCGCCTGGGTCATGCCTTGTCGTCCTCCTCGCGCGGGGCTGCGGCCGCGCGCAGTCCGTTCTGGAAACCGCCGAGGCGGCGGCGGAGCTCGTCGGCGGTGGCGCCGGCGTCCTTGGGACGCCGGTCGCTCGCACGGTCGGGGCCGGGGTCGGTGAGGTGGGCCAGCTGGCCGCTCTCGCCCTTGACCCGCTTGGGCAGCCCTGCCGACGCCGAGAGCCCGCCCCCGACCGGTCCGCGCCGGGCGCCGGGGACGGCGGCCAGCGCCGGCCCACCGGGGCGGTGCGGGCCCGACGGGCGCTGCGCGCCGGCGCCTGCCGGGACGGGGATGCCCGCGGGAGGCGTGTCCAGCGGCGTGGGCGCCGGGGGTGCGACCAGGAGCCCTGCCGGCAGGGCGACCAGGGCGGTGGTGCCGTCGCCGCCCGCGCTGACGCGCAGTTGGACGCGCAGGCCGAGGCGGTGGGCGAGCAGGGTGACGACCCGCAGGCCGAGGGAGCGGCCGCTGCCGTGACCGACGTCGTGACCGTCGCCGGACTCGGCGAGCGCGACGTTGGCCTGACGCAGCATGGTCTCGGTCATGCCGATGCCCCGGTCGGCGACGGAGATCATGACCTCGCCGCTGTCGAGGTGCCAGGCGGTGACGGTGACGGCCTCGGTGGGCGGGGAGAAGGCGGTGCCGTTGTCCAGCAGTTCGGCGAAGACGTGGCTGAGGTCGTCGGCGGTCTCGGGGCGCAGGAAGACGGCCGGGATCGCGGTCAGATGGACCCGCTCGTAGCGCTCGATCTCGGACAGGGCCGCACGCAGCACGTCCAGCAGGGAGGCGGGGGCGCCGGGGCGGGTGGGCCGCTGCTGGTCACCGCCGGCCAGCAGCAGCATGTTCTCGCTGTTGCGGCGCATCCGGGTGGCCAGGTGGTCGAGCTGGTAGAGCTGCTCCAGGCGCAGGGAGTCGGACTCCATCTCCTCCAGGCCCTCCAGGCGTCCGAGCTGACGCTCGACCAGGGCGAGGGAGCGCAGGGCCAGGTTGGCGAGCACCTCGCCGCCCTCGCTGCGGCTGCGGCGCAGCTCCTCGGCGGCGTCGTCGAGCTCCTGGGTCAGCCGCACGTTGTACTGCTGCGCCTGGCCGTGCGCGCGTTCGAGGTCGTCGTAGGCCCGGCGCAGCCCGTCCATCGCCGCGTCCCGCGCGGTCCGCTCCCGGCGCTCGGCCCTGCGGGCCCGCAGCTGCCACAGCAGCAGCGCCAGCAGGACGACCGCGAGAAGGGCCGCGAAAGCCGCGGAGGCGTTCGGTGTGGACACGTGACCCCACAGTTCGGCGCAGCAGCCGGCGCATCGGAAGCATTTGGAACTTATGTCACACCCATCACATCATACGAACGATTCCGTATTCCACTCGGCCCGGGCGACTTCTCGTCAACTTCCAGGCAGATTAGGTGAATTGGACTGAGAGATCGTGACGTGGAAACGGCGGGAAGGTGACGCGTACGCGCCACCTTCCCGCCGGACGGGTTCGACTCCGGGGAGGTCAGGGGTAGCTGACGAGGTCCGCGACGGTCGATCCGCTGTGGACCGTCGCGCCCGTGCCGTTGACGATGTGGGTGATCGTGCCCGTGCCGCCGAGGGAGACGTCCATGGCGTCGTGCAGGGCGACCCCCGAGGTGCTCGGCACCTCGACGGCATGGTCGGCGACCACGCTCGAGTTCACGTTGAAGTAGCAGTACACGCCCAGGCCGTACGCCTGGTGGCTGGTGACGCCCGGGGCCACCTCGTAGGAGGCCCAGCCGTCACTGTTCCCGTTCATCCACGCCGCCTGGTTCGGCGGGTCGTAGGGCATCTCGGACTGGTAGAAGTAGGTGCGGCCGCCGTTGCCGTTCCACTGCACCTGGTACTGCTGGTAGTGCTCGACAGCCAGCCCGTACATGGTCACGTTCGCGCCGTTGACGGTCAGGCCGTTGGCGCCGGTGTTGCTGGTCCAGCCGACGCCGTTGCCGTGGTCGGCCCGCCACAGCCACAGGTCGTCGCCGATGGTGTTGTTCGCGTTGACCACCAGCGTCCGGCTCGCCTTGCCGACAGCCGCGCCGCCGACGCGGAAGAAGACGTCGGAGAGCACGTTCGGGTCGGCCGAGTGGTCCGCCGAGGCCCCGGACGGGCCGATCTGCATCAGCGAGGCCGAGTTGGTGCCACCCGCGTCGACGATGAGCCCGGCGACGCGGACCCCGCCCACGTCGTCGGTCGAGATCGCGGTGACGCCGTTGTTCGCGACGAGGGTCGCCAGCCCCAGGCCCAGCACGACCGTGTCGGCGCGGGTGATGTGCAGGGTGTCGCTCAGCTGGTAGACGCCGGGGGTGAAGATGAGGTTCTTGCCGGCGGCCAGGGCGGCGTTGAGCGTCGCGGAGGTGTCCGACGGCGTCGCGACGTAGAAGGCGCTGAGCGGCAGTGAGGTCCCGGCCGGGGTCTGTCCGCCCGTCCAGTCGGCGCCCGTGGAGTTCGTGCGCTGCGCGGGCACGAACACGTTGTAGTTGCCGGAGCCGTCGACGTAGAGGCTGGGCTTCTCCACGCTCACCGGCGTCTGGCCGACGGTGGTGTAGGGCGGGTTCGGGAAGCTCTGCGCGGGCGCGCCGGTGTCGCCGACGAAGACCATGTTCCAGTTGGAGCCGGTCCAGCTGCCGAACTCGTCGTTGCGGGAGAGCCACTGCTGCTGGCTGCCGGAGTTGAGCTGCCCCTCCACCTTGGCGTCGCCGAGGAAGCCACCGCTGGACCAGCCGCCGTTGTCGTCCAGGACGACGTTGCCGTCGATGTGGACCCGGCGCATCGGCGACGCCTGGGAGACGGCCCACTTGGTGCTGCCCGAGGAGGGGTCGATGGTGAGGTTCTCGACCCCGCGCCAGAAGTTCTCCGTCGCGTTGCCGCCGTTCCACTGGGCGTCGGCGTTGACGCCGCCGCCCGTGATCACGGTGCTGTCCGGCGACTGCCCGAGGCCCAGCACCTGGGTGTAGAAGCCGACGTTGACGTTGACGTTGTAGCTGCCCGGCTTGAACAGCAGCGCGTAGCGGCTGCTGCCGAACTGGTTCGACTGCTGCTGGCTGTAGACGGAGTCGAGCTGGCTCTGGATCGCGGCCGACGACATGGAGGGGTCGAAGACCAGCACGTTGGGGCCGAAGGGGTTGGCCGAGGTCGAGACGGTGGGGAGCGTCCACTGCTGGTTGGCGCTCCCCGCACAGGTCCAGATCTGGGACTGGGTGCCGGGGGTGGTGGACCAGTTGGTGTCGTCCAGGCACTTGCCCGACTGCGGGTTCAGCAACGAGCCGTTCGACTGCGGCTGCCACACCTGCGCACCCGTGCCGTTGCAGTCGTACAGGTCGACCGCGGTCCCGTCCGCCGTCCCGCCACCGTTCACGTCCAGGCACTTGCCCAGCACCCGCAACGTCCCGTCACCACCTACGGTCCACTGCTGCGCGGCCGACCCGTTGCACGTGTACACCTGCACCGGGTTGAAGTTCGCCGTCGACGCCGAACGATCATCCAGACACAGACCCCCGTAGCCGACCACCTGACCTGTCGCGCCGACCGAGGAGGCGGCCGCGGCCGGGTGCAGGGCAACGGCAGCGAGGGGGATCTGGAGCAGCACGGCGGCGACGGCCAGCCGGCGCGAAGCATGCATGGCGGGACCTCTCGGTCAGGAAGGGTGGGGGCGCGCTGATTGAACTCTTGAAGCCATGGCAGCGTCAAGGGTTCTGACGACATGAGGTCTAAACCACTTGGCTGAGCGGGGAACTCCATGGGCAGCCAGAAGAGAAGCCACATGCTCCGCTTGTGCAGATCGCTGAGAACGCTCTCATGAGATCAAGACTCGAACACAGAGGTCAGACATGCCGGACCTCTCCCTCCGGAAGGCTGCGGCACTGCCGCGCCTGGTAAGGGCCCTTGACGCCCTGTCATGGCCTCCGGTTGACTCCGGTCTCACTCGGCCGCGCCCCCACATTCCGCGGCCACACCCCCACGGAGTCCCCATGCGTCTTCGGCATGCCTGCGCACCGTCCGCCGCCCTGCTGACCGCCGCCTCGGCCCTGCTGCTCGCCGCCCCCGCGGCCCACGCCGCCGCCAACCCCGGGCCCGGCTTCCCGGCCCAGTACGCCGCACCGTACGTGGAGACCTGGAACTCCCCCGGCGCCATCGCCACCGCCGAGCAGGCGACCGGCCTGAAGTACTACACGCTGGCCTTCGTCATCGACGGCGGCGGCTGCAACGCCACCTTCAACGGCTCCACGGCGATCGACGACGCCGGCTGGACCGGCGCCGTCAACACCCTGCGCGCCTCGGGCGGCGACGCGATCGTCTCCTTCGGCGGCGCCTCCGGCACCGAGCTGGCCGAGGCCTGCACCTCGGTCTCCGCCCTCCAGGCCCAGTACCAACGGGTCATCGACACGCTCAACCTCACCCGGATCGACCTCGACGTCGAGGGCTCGACGCTGGACGACACCGCCGCCAACGACCGCCGCAACCAGGCGCTGGCCAACCTCCAGTCCTACTACGCCGGCCAGGGACGCACTCTGAGCGTCGACTACACCCTGCCGGTCGCCACCACGGGACTGCTCTCCGACTCGCTCAGCCTGCTGAACAACGCCGCGAGCCACAGCCTGAACGTCAACCTGGTCAACATCATGACCATGGACTACGGCCCGAACGAGGAGATGGGCCAGGCCGCGGTCGGAGCGGCCCAGGCCCTGCACACCCAGCTCGGCCAGATCTGGCCCGGCAAGAGCTCGGCGCAGCTGTGGGCCATGGAGGGCAACACGCCGATGCTCGGCGTCAACGACTCCACCAACGAGGTCTTCACCACCGGCGACGCCTCCACGCTGGAGAGCTTCGCCAAGTCCAACGGCATCCAGGAGCTGGCCTACTGGGCGCTCGGCCGGGACGTCGCCTGCGCGAGCGTCGGGACCTACTCCGACACGTGCAGCGGCACCTCGCAGAGCAAGTACCAGTTCGCTTCCACCTTCAACGCCGTCACCGGCGGCTCGTCCGGCGGCGGTGGCGGCAGCCGCACGGGTCAGGTGGTGGGGTACCAGGGTCTGTGTCTGGATGACCGTTCGGCGTCGACGGCGAACTTCAACCCGGTGCAGGTGTACACGTGCAACGGGACGGCCGCGCAGTCGTGGACGGTCGGCTCGGACGGGACGCTGCGGGTGCTGGGCAAGTGCCTGGACGTGAACGGCGGTGGGACGGCGGACGGGACCGCGGTCGACCTGTACGACTGCAACGGCACGGGTGCGCAGGTGTGGCAGCCTCAGTCGAACGGCTCGTTGCTGAACCCGCAGTCGGGCAAGTGCCTGGACGACACCAACTGGTCCACCACCCCCGGCACCCAGTCCCAGATCTGGACCTGTGCGGGGAGCGCCAACCAGCAGTGGACCCTGCCGAGCTGAGCTCAGACCAGAGCTTCCCCACCCTCGCCCTCGCGCGGTAGCGGGTGGGCGACGGCGAGACACCAGGGAACCGAGAACAACACGACCAACCCGAGCCCGAGCAGCAGCGGGGCCGGACGGGCCGCCGCCGGCACCAGGCAGGCGGCGGCCACGGCGGCACAGGTGGTACGTCGGCGCGGAGTCCTCGCGACGAGCGCACGCTCGTGGACCGCGGGACGGGACGCGGGCGTCAGCCCCGGTAGGACTCCAGGAGGCGCAGCCAGACCTCGCTGATCGTCGGGTAGGCCGGGACCGCGTGCCACAGGCGGCTGATCGGGACCTCGCCGACGACGGCGATCGTCGCCGAGTGCAGGAGTTCCGCCACGCCCGGGCCGACGAAGGTGACGCCGACGAGCACCTCGCGGTCGAGGTCGACCACGGCGCGGGCGCGGCCGCGGTAGCCGTCGGTGTGGAGGGAGGCGCCCGCGACGTTGCCGAGGTCGTAGTCCACGGCGCGCACGCGCAGTCCGCGCTGCTGGGCCTCGGCGAGGGTCGGGCCGACCGAGGCGGCCTCGGGGTCGGAGAAGACGACCTGCGGGACCGCCAGCCGGTCGGCGGTCGCGGTGTCGGCGCCCCACGGTGCCAGGTCCAGCGCTCGGTCGGCAGCGCGGGCGGCGATGACGGCGCCGAAGACACGGCCCTGGTACTTGCCCTGATGGGTCAGCAGGGCGCGGTGGTTGGCGTCCCCGGCGGCGTAGAGCCACCCGCCGGGGACGTCCACGGCCAGGCCGGTGTCGTCGACCCGGATCCAGTCGCCGGGCTTCAGGCCGACGCTCTCCAGCCCGAGGTCGTCGGTGGCGGGTCGGCGGCCGGTGGCGAAGAGCACCTGGTCCGCCGTCAGGGTCCCGCCCTCGCCGAGGTCGAGCACGACCTCTCCCTCGGCCGACGCGCGGCTGAGCCCGGCGACGGAGGCGCCGAAGCGCACCTCGACGCCCGCCTCCCGCAGCCCCTCCGCCACCAGTTCCCCCGCGAACGGCTCCATCTGCGCCAGCAGCATGGTGCCGCGCACCAGCAGCGTCACCCGGCTGCCCAGCGCCGCCCAGGCGAACGCCATCTCCACGGCGACGACCCCGCCGCCGACGACGGCGAGGCGGCCGGGCACCTCCTCGGCACTGGTCGCCTCGCGGCTGGTCCAGACGCCCGCCTGCTCGATGCCCGGCAGGGGCGGGAGCGCGGCCCGGGTGCCGGTGCATACGGCGACGGCGTGCCGGGCCACCAACGTGCGCTCGGAGCCGTCCGGGCCGTCGACCAGCACGCGTCGCTCGCCGTCGAGCCGTCCGTGGCCGCGCACGAGTGTGATGCCCGCGGAGTCCAGCCAGGCCACCTGGCCGTCGTCGCGCCAGTGCGAGGCGAACTCGTCCCGCCGCTTCAGCACCGCGTCCGCCTCCAGCGTCCCGGTCACGGCCTCGCGGGCGCCCGCGACGCGCCGGGCGTCGTTCAGCGCGGCGGCGGGGCGCAGCAGCGCCTTGCTGGGCATGCAGGCCCAATAGCTGCACTCGCCGCCGACCAGCTCGTGCTCCACGATCGCGACGCTCAGCCCGCCGGCCCTGGCCCGGTCCGCGAGGTTCTCGCCCGTGGGCCCGGCGCCCAGCACCACCACGTCGTAGGTCTCCACCGTGCTGCTCACTTACGGCTCTCCTCGCGTCACTTGACCGTCACCCGGAATATAGTTGATGCTTCAACCATACTGGGCGCAAGCACAACCCGGCGCGGCACCACGCACCCCCTGGGGGCCACGATGGATCAGACCGCGTCGAGCGCCCTTCGAGAGTACGGCGGACTCGGGCACGTGACGGGCACCCCGGTGCGGGAGCTGCTGGGCGCAGGCGAGTTCACCCTCTGGACTCCTGGGTGGCACGGGCCGCCGGGAGCTGCCGCTGCGCGGCGTCGACGGCGCCTCGAAGCTCCTGCTGCTGGGCGGCGAGCCGTTCGAGAAGAGGATCGTCATGTGGTGGAACTTCGTCGGCCGCTCCCACGAGGAGGCCGCCCGGGCCGTGCGGACTGGGCGACGGGCGGCCGGTCCGGCACCGTCCTCGGCTACGAGGGCGCCGTCACCCCGGCTCCCGCCCTTCCCGCCGCCCCGCTCACAGCGCGCGGCGCGCGGCCGCGAGCGCTGACGCCCGGGCCGCGCACCCCGTGCGGGCTCAGGTCGCGTAGACCGAGAAGCCCGAGGCCTGACCGGCGGGCCAGCCGGTGTTGGCCGTGAAGAGGAGGCGCAGATAGCGGGCGGTCACGCCGGACGGGTAGCCGATGGTGGACGTGTTGCCGGTGTTGGGGTCGAAGAGGTAGCCGGCCGAGGCGACCACGGTGCTGAAGTCGGTGCCGTCGGTGCTGCCCAGGACCTGGATGGTCTGGGTGCGCGCGCCCCACGCGGTGGAGGGCGGCAGGGTCAGCACGATCCTGCGGGTCGTCACCGCCTGGCCGAGGTCCACCTGGAGCCACTGCGGGAAGGCGTTGTCGACGCTCTCCCAGTAGGTGTTGGGGTCGCCGTCGACGGCGTTGGCCGCGACGTAGACCTGGGTGTGGCCGCTGTCGGAGACGGGCTGGTGCAGGGCCAGGTCGGGGTTGCCGCCACCTCCGCCTCCTCCTCCGGAGCCGACGACCGGCTGGGTCGGGCGGGTGGCCGTCAGGGCGAGCTGACCCTTGAGCATCTTGCCGCCGTCGGCCGTCAGCCGCAGGTAGTAGTCCGAGGAACAGGCGGTGCCGTCCTCGTCGAGCGCGAGCAGACCGGAGCCGTTCGGCACCTGGCTCTGGTTCTCGGCGGTCTTGGCGATCTGGTTGCCCTCGCCGAACTCGTCGAACATGGAGATGTAGACGGACTGCACGCCGGCCCGCGTCATGTCGTAGAACTGCCGCCACATGAAGTCGCCGTGGGCCCGCTGCCGGGCGGAGAGGTCACCCGGCAGGACGCACGGCTGGTAGTCGATGCCGTTGGCGTTGCAGTCGGCGAGGTCGGGCACGGTGGCGTTGGTGTAGAAGTTGTCCACGTCGGCGACGGTGCCGATCCGGCCGACCATCCACGGCGAGAGCATGTCGAACGCGTGGTAGACGCCGAGGTAGCCGGCCCGCGAGTCGTTGGTGCCGAGCCGCCACCAGGTCGGGACGCCGCCCATCACGTAGCAGCCCTGGGACTTGAACCAGCTGACGACGTCCGCGCAGGCGGCCGGATCCCAGGGGTGGTTGGCGTCGTTGAAGCCGAAGCCCCAGATCCCGACGACCGGCTTGCCGTTCTGGCGGGCGTAGGCGGAGGACGCGGTGTGCTGGGACATCAGGTCGGTCCAGTCCGCCTTGATCTCGGACTGCATGTTCGTCCAGCCGCTGACGTCGTACATCACGTAGAACTTGACGCCGTGCGACTCGGCGGAGGAGCGGACCCGCGTGGTGATCGCGTTGCGCGTGGGTCCCTCGCTGCCGTTCGGGTCGAAGCGCTGGAGCGCGGCGGTGTCGCAGCCGTTCTGCTGCATCCACGTGAAATGGGTGTCGATGGTCTGCTGGTCGTAGGAGGAGAAGAGGGTGGCCGGGGAGCCGTTGCCGAGGCCGGCGTAGCCGGTCTGGTAGGTGCGGCCGAAGTCGCGCGAGTCCGGCCAGGCCTTGATGACGTTGTTGCTCGGCGAGGGCGCCTGCGACCAGTTCTGGCTCCAGTGCCACCAGGCGTCGATCGGCGCGCCGTCGCCGGGACAGGCGAACCAGCCCTGGTAGCCGACGGTGACCTTGCCGACGACGTCGCCCGCCGGGCTCGCGGCCCGCGCGGTGTCGGGGAGGGCGAGCCCGCCCAGGGCGACGCCTGCGGCGCCGGCGGAGAGCGTGGACAGGAAGGTGCGACGGGAGACTGTCATGGACCATCCCGGGGACGGGGCGGCGGCCGAGTCGGACAGGGGTGGGCCTCGGCCGCGCTCTGGGCGGGAGCGTATTGACCGCACGACATCAAGGCAAGACTCGGAGCAAATTGCGCAAGAACTGTCGTGAAGAACGAAAATTCTGCCCCGTCTTGGAAGGGGCCGACAGCGGACTGTTGGTCAGTCGACGCCTTCGATGACGCGGAAGTCGCGCTCGAAGCCGTCGGGGAGGGCCACCAGCGCCTTCCGGTAGGCCTCGCTCTCGTAGGCCGCGGCGGCCTCTTCGAAGCTGTCGAACTCGATCAGAACGACGCGTTGCGTGATTCCGGCCTCGTGGGCGACGACCCGGCCGCCACGGGACAGGACGCGCCCGCCCCCGGCCCGCACAGCCGGACCCGCCAGCTTCTCGTAAGCGGTCAGCTCCCCAAGATCGGTAGTGGCGGGGTAGACGCTGACCCAGTAGCCCTTGGCCATGGAAACCTCCTGTGTTCGGCATCCGCAGGCTAGGGGTTGAGAGGCGGCCGAGGGAAAGACCGGCCCGGGATAGGCTCAGAAGGGATCGTTGTCAATCGGCAGGGAGGGCACGTGGCCCCGGACACCGTGAGCCTGCGGTACTTCCTGGTGCTGGCACAGGAGTTGAACTTCACCCGCGCGGCCGCACGGATCGGCGTCGCACAGCCCGCACTCAGTGCCCGGATGCGCCGGTTGGAGGCGGAACTCGGTACGGCCCTGCTGGTCCGCACCACGCGCAGCGTCGTACTGACCACGGCCGGTGCGGCTTTGGCGGAGTCCGCGCCGTCCGCACTGGCGGCGCTGGACCGGGCCTGGGACACCGCCCGGAGCGCGGCGGCCGGTGAACTGGGCACGCTGCGCATCGGATACAGCCTCAGCACCGGGGCCGAGACGGCACCGGCTCTGGTGGACCGGCTGATGCGCGACCACCACGGACTCGAGGTCGGCGCGGTCCCGATGGCGACGCCGGAGATCTCCCCCGCGGTCGCCGACGGCCGCATCGACGCCGGGATCACCCGGGGTGAACAACCGGGCCGCGACGTGCACCGGTTCCTGCTGCGGCGTCAGCGCGTCGGGGTCCAGCTGGCGCAGCACCATCCGCTGGCCGAACACCAGGAGATCGAGATCGCCGACGCGGCCGCGTATCCGCTGCGGCTCCCGGATCGCGCGGCCAACCCCGTGATCCACGACCAGCTGTCCGCGATCTTCCTGGACATCCGACCCCGCCCCCGATTCCACACGCCCGCCGTCTGCTTCGACATGTCCCAGCGCGACCTGCGCGACGGGGTCACCCTCGCCCCGGCCGGAGAAGCCGCGGCCACGGCCCAACCGGCCGGTCTCACCTGGCGACCGCTGCGGGGCGCGCCCAGCCTGACGATCCACCTGGTCCTCCCGCGCGAGCCGTCGCCGCTGCACCGCCGTGTCCGTGCCGTCGCCACAACCCTGGCGCGCGAGCTGCACTGGCTGCCGACCCGGCAAGTCCCGCCGCTGCGGTCGGAGGCGGCACACCGTCCGTCCGGGTCGGCACGTCAGGCGAGTTCTCGCACGAAGTAGAAGTGCTCGCCGATGCCCGGGACGGTGAACCGGTCGCCGATCGCGGTGAAGCCGTGGTGCCGGTAGAACCCCGCGGCGGCGAGGCGGCCACTGCACCACACCAGGCGGGCGCCGCGCACCGCGCTCTCCCGCATGCCCGCCCGCAGGGCCTCGCCGCCGAAGCCCTGGCCGCGAAGGTGCGGGGCGCTGGCCATCTTGCGCAGCCGGCGGACCTGGCCGTCCGGAAACCCGCTCGCCGGGAGATCGCCGGGCAGCGGTTCGCTGCTGAAGGTGGCGCAGGCGCCGAGCTCGCCGCTGTCGGTGTAGACCGCGACGTGGAAGGTGTCCGGAAGCAGGTCGACGTCGGTGAGTGCCGTCTCGCGGGGCCGGCCGGGCCGCAGGACCTGCCGGCGGAGGTCCAGCACTGCTTCGACGGGGACGAGCTGGACGGGCATCGGGCTACCTCAACGGGGGTCGAGCGGGGTGCGGGGCCGGCTGAGCAGCACCCTAGTCCCACTCCCAGCGGATACCGAAGCGTCCCGGGCCCGCGCCGAGGGCGACGGCGTGGACGGAGCCGGTGCGGTCCAGGGCGAGCGGGCGCTCGCGCGGGGCGGCGTCCAGGGAGGAGCTGCGGTAGGCACAGCAACGGCGCGGCCGGGCTGCGGGGTCGAAGCGCACCTCCATCAGCCGCTCGCGGGTCGCCCGGTGGAGCCGGGCGCCGAAGCGGGTGGCCGGTCGCAGGCCCGGCGTGAAGTGCAGGGTGTACTCGACCAGCGCCGTCTCGCCGCGCGCGAGGCGGTGGCCGAAGTGCAACTCCGCTACCAGCAGGCCCTCCTGGGCCAGGTGGACGACGCGACCCACGCGGCAGCCGGGGCCGGCCTCCAGGGTGGGCGCCGACACGGAGGACCGGGTACGGTCCACGACGATCCAGCGGTCGGCGCCCTCCGCCTCGGCGCGGACCAGCCGCCGGCTCCACAGCGAGCGTTCGCGACGCCCCCCGTCGACCGTGAGCCGGGAGTGCGAGCTGAGCCGGGTGAGCGTCGCGTCCCAGCGGGCGTCCACGTCGTCCCAGGGCGAGGGGTCGGCCGCCGCGGTCCAGGTCTCCGCCAGTCCCGGCGCCGTCGCCACCCGGTCCGCCAGATGCCGGCCGCGCGGGCGCGGCGGGCCGAGCAGGGCCGAGAGGCCGCCCGCCGGCACCGCCAGCACCTCCTCCAGGACGGCGAGGGCGTGCAGCGAGGCGGTCCGCTCGGGGCGGCAGCGTCCGGTCTGCCACAGGCTCAACGTCGAGACGGAGAGGGTGACGCCGCGCGCCCGCAGGCGGTCGACGATCCGGTCGAGGGTGAGACCGCTGCCGCAGATCGCGGCGCGGAGGGTCGCCGGGAAGGGCGCGGGGGCGTCAGCGGCTCGCACCGGCACGGGGCTGCTCCTTCGTCCGTCGTCCTACGTCTGTGGTCCCACGGGGACCGGCCGACCCGGTCGCCGAACCGCCGCCGCCCGGATCACCACCGCACGCTACCCCCTCCGAGGGCAGGCGGAACCTGTGAATCCGGCGGGCCCGCCCACGTGACCGCACGGTGAATTCCCTCAAAACTCAACGGGGCCCGAGATCTTGCCGGGAACATGCCGAGCCCAGCAGTCTTTCCCCCGCCGCCGGTGATCACCGGGCCCGACCGGCGGCACGCACACACCCCCACCGCCGGTCCGCCTTCCGGCGCCGTCCCCCACAGCGGCGCCGGAAGGCTCCGGTCGGCACCACGAGAGGACCGTCACCCCATGGGTCACCCCCAGCGCGGATCGAGCCACAAGCTGCTGACCGCACTCGCTTCCCTCGCCCTGGTCACCGGCGCCGTCGCCGCCGCCCAGACGCAGGCCGTCGCGGCGAGCACCGCCCACCCGGCGACGCAGGCGAACCCCTACGCCCCGGCCACCCAGCACGCCTACCGCCACGGCGCGATCCCCACCCTCGACGGCAACACCAAGATGAAGGGCTGGGCGAAGACCCACGCCGGGACGGCCGCCACCGGCTCCGAGACGCTCTCGTACGGCGGCGGCATCGACGGGATCGGTGTCAACAGCGGTCACGCCAAGGTCTACCTGGTCTTCTACGGCACCCAGTGGGGCACCAAGAGCACCGACGCGAACGGCAACGCGGCCTTCACCGGCGACCCGGACAAGGCGGCCTCCGCCGCCCAGCAGATGTTCAAGGGCATCGGCACCAACAGCGAGACCTGGTCCGCGGACCTGACCCAGTGGTGCGACGGCCCCAACGTCACCGCGGGCGCCACCAGCTGCCCGAGCAACGCCAACTTCATCCCGTACCAGAGCGGCGGCGTGCTGGCCGGTGTCTGGTACGACAATGCGGCGAAGTCCCCGTCCCAGGCCACCGGGCACCAGCTGGGTGTGGAGGCGGTGAACGCGGCGGCGCACTTCGGCAACACCACGGCGGCGTCCAACCGCAACGCCTACTACGTGATCCTCTCGCCCCACGGCACCAACCCGGACGACTACCAGAACCTCAACACCGGCTTCTGCGCCTGGCACGACTGGAACGGCGACACCACGCTCACGGGCGGCGCGGTCACCTCGAACTACGGTGACATCGCCTTCTCGAACCAGCCGTACAACATGGACTTCAAGTACCTCGGCCAGAGCGAGTGCGGCATCGACTTCGTCAACTCCGGCACGGCGGGGACACTCGACGGCTACACCATGACGCTGGGCCACGAGTGGCACGAGATGATGTCGGACATGAACCCGGCGGGCGGCTGGACCAACAACACCGGCAGCTCCTACCAGGGCCAGGAGAACTCCGACGAGTGCGCCTGGCTCGCCCCGGGCACCGCGGGCGGCGCCGCGAACGTCTCCTTCGGCAGCTTCGGCACCTACGCCGAGCAGGCCAGCTGGTCGAACGACACCAACAGCTGCGCGATCTCGCACGCGATCCTGCACTGAACTGCTGAACCGCTGAACCGCTGACACGCTGAAAAGCCCGGAGGCCGGGTGGGCGACGCCCACCCGGCCTCCGGCCGTCATGCCTGCTCAGTTCCGGTAGCGGTAGAGGATCCGCCCGCGGGTCAGGTCGTAGGGGCTGAGCTCCACGAGGACCCGGTCGAAGGGAAGGATCTTGATGTAGTTCTTGCGGATCTTCCCGCTGATGTGGGCGAGCACCTTGTGCCCGTTCTGGAGTTCCACCTGGAAGGTGGCGTTGCGCATGCATTCGAGGACGGTGCCCTCGATCTCCAGGCCCTTCGGCGTGCGTGCCAAGTTCTCTCGATTCATGGATGTTGGGAGGGGAAAAAGCGGGGGGTGCGGACGCGGATCAGCGGCGCACCAGTTCCAGGTTGCCGCCGACCCGCCGGGCGCCTGCGCGCTCGACGAGGGCCAGGGCCGCCGTGTTGGGCTCCTGGACCTCGGCCCAGGCCGAATCGGTTCCGGCGCGGTGGAGCGTGTCGAGCGCGTGGGCGAGCAGGGCGCGGCCGATGCCCTGGCCCCGGTGCTCGGCGCGGACCGCCAGTAGCCCGATCCGCGGCCGCCTGGTGACCAGCGCCACGCGGACCAGACCGACGTAGGCGCCGTCGCGGACCGCGACCGCGTACCTGGCCGGATCGGCCACCGTCACACCGGGCGGGAGCGGCAGCACCTCGGCGGGCATCGCCTGCCAGCCGACGGTCGCGCCGATCTCGTCGCGGAGCTCGCGGTCCAGCGCGCGCAACGGGCCTTCCTCGGCCTGGCCGGCGGGCACGAGGGTGACCCCGGCCGGCAGCCGCGCCGGGTCGAGGCCGGTGACCTGGGGATCGGTGGGAAGGACGAACTCCCACTCGCGGCGGCCGACCGCGAAGCCGGCGCGCTGCCAGCACGCTCGGAGCTCGGCGTCCGTCTCGTCGACGACGGTGTGGAGGGGTTCGCCGACGTCCGCCAGCATGGCTGCGGCCAGTTGGTCGAAGACGTCCGTCTGCCATGCGTCGACGCTGAGGAAGAGACGTCCGTCGGGCCGGCGCGAGGTGTCGCCGCTGCCGACCACGCGGTCGCCCGCGACCGCCTCCCACCGGCTCTCGCCGATGCGGGAGATCTGCGGGGTGTCGTCGTGAGACGAGGAGTTCGTGGAAGCCGTGGAGCCGGAGGAATGCGGGGGAAGCGAAGAGTTCATAGGGTCGCCCTCTCAGGAGTGCCTGGAATCGAGGCGCTCCTGGCGACACCTGCTTCAGTCGCCCGCCGTGAGGAAGATGGGGAGCACCCACGTGCGTACTGCCTTCATGGGTCCCACCTCCTCGCGGTCGATCACGGTGTCCCTACGGTACCAAGGGGATCCGCCGCGTCCAAACGGGTTTCGGTATGCCGTCACCGCGGCGGCCACACGGCCCGCAGCAGCACCTCCACCTGGGCGGCCAGCTGCCGGGGGTCGAACCGGCCCGGGTCGGTGAGCGCGATGCGGCCGAAGTGCTCGGCGCAGGCCACCAGGGCATGGGCGAGGATGCGCGCGTCGAGCACGACGTCGCCCCGGTCGTCGAGGACGGCGGCGATCCAGTCGGCGACCTGGCGCCTGAAGCGCTCCCGGTCCGCCTCGACGCGGTCGCGCACCACGGCGGGCATGTCGCCGGGGGTCAGCAGGATCAGCCGCCAGGTGTCCGGGTCGGCGCGCAGCATCGCCGACATGCGGCGCACCGCCTGGGCGGCGAAGGACGCCGGGTCGCGCGGGTCCGTCGTCTCGGGCAGGGTCGCCAGCAGCCGGTGGAAGGCGCGCCCCTGTTCCCGGTCGAGCAGGGCGCCGAGCAGGTCGCCGAGGTTCTCGAAGACGCCGTATACCACCGAGCGCGCCACGTCGGCGCGTTTGGCGATCGCCTCGATGGAGACCCGCCCGTAGCCCTCACTGACGATCACGGCCAGCGCCGCGTCCAGCAGTTGCTCGCGGCGCTCCGCGAGGGGGACGCGCGGGGCGTAGGGGCGTCGCTTGCGCGGCGCGGGCGTCGCTTCGGGCGAGGTGGTCGCAGACACCTTGGCAGTTTACGACAGTCGTGCCTTAATTTACGACAGTGGTGTCTTAATGACGGGCGAGACAGGGAGCCAACTCATGGCGTGGATGAAGCGCGACGCGGTCGAACCGCACGAGGACTACGGATTCTTCGGGCCCGGTTCGGTGGTCTGGAAGGTCTGGAGCTACCCGACCTCGCTGACGGTCGGCTTCCAGCGGGCGGTGGTGGTCGAGGAGCTCGACCCCCCACTGGTGGCCGCCGTGCACGGCACCCAGGGCATCTACACGCGCCCGCGCACGCGCTACGACCGAACGCTGCGCTACTTCGCGATGGTCGCGTTCGCCGGCTCGCACGAGGTGTGCAAGGCCGCCGACGTGCTCGTCAAGGTGCACTCCAAGGCGGTCGGGCGGCTGCCCTACAGCGAGGGCACCTACGACGCCAACGACCCGGCCTCGCAACTGTGGATCCAGCTCACCGGCTGGCACTCCATCCTCTACGCCTACGAGCGCTACGGACCGGGCAAGCTGACGGCCGAGGAGGAGCGCGAGTACTGGGAGGCCTGCGCGCTCGCCGCCGAACTGCAGACCTGCTCCCCCGACGACGTCCCGCGCGACCGCGCGGGCATCCGCGCCTACTTCGAGCGGATGCGTCCGCAGTTGTCCGCCAGCCCGATCGCCCAGCAGGCCATGAAGCACCTGCTGCGCACCGAGCTGGTGCTGCCGCCCACGCCGTGGTGGGCACGGCCCGCCGGCCTCGTCGTCGCGAGGGCGCAACGCGTGGCCACGATCGCCACGATGCCGCGCTGGATGCGCGCGATGGCCGGGATCCGGCAGTCCCGCCTGCTCGACGCGCTGATCGTGCCCGTCATGAAGGTCTCGTTCGCGCTCGTCCATCTCAATCCCGCGCTCGAACTGCTGCTGCTGGGACGGCTCTCGCCCTCCACGGTGCCGGTGGTCGCCCCGATGAAGCTCGGCGTCCCGCCGCGGCGCGAGGAGGTGCTGACGCCGGCCGAGGCCCGTGCCCGGTACGGTTTCGCCCGGCCGGCCGAGGCGCACCTCGACCTGCGCGCCCGCCAGGCCGAGCGGGTCCTGGGCGACGGCCGCGCGCCGAGCGAGCAGGGTCTGATCGAGTCCGAGACGATCCTCGGCCCGCTCGCGTAGGCACCACGCCGAAGGCACCGCCCAGGCGTGCGTCCGGACCCACGCCGAAACCCGCGTCGTCGCGCGCCGCGGAGGCCGCATCGAGGGGGCACGCCATGGTTCGCGTACCCCCTTGGTGCGGTGGAGGTTTGACGGCGCCCCTGGTGTTCGCGCACACAGCCGGAACCTGTACCTTGGGCGCACCCAGGTCGCGGTCCGCCGCCGCGACCCGCGCGCACAAGGGGGCTTCCCATGTCTACGTCACGAATACACCGCAACCGTATGCTCGCCCGCACGGTCGGCACCATCGGTGTCGTCGCCGTCGCCCTCGGTGCCGCGGTGGCCCCCGCCGGGGCCACCGCCCCGCACACGGGCAAGGGTCACGGCCCGGCCGCCCCGGACGGGCTCGTCGACGACGCGGCCACCGCCAAGGCGCAGGCCGCCGCCAACCGCCTCGAGCAGAACCCGGCCGGCACCCTGCAGTCCCACGCGGCACCGCGCTTCGGCCGCGACTGGGGTGTCACTCCGCAGATCCCGGCCCCGACCGGCCCCTACCAGGTCGGCACGGTCAACCTGCACCTGGTCGACAAGACCCGCTACGACCCCTGGGTGCCGACCTACCCGCGCCGCGAGCTGATGGTCCAGCTCTGGTACCCGGCCACGCAGACGTCCGGCACCCAGCTGGCGCCGTGGCTCCAGTCCGAGGCGGCCGACAGCTTCCTGCAGTCCTGGAACGTGTGGCCCGGCTCGATGAACCTGCCGACCACCGCCGGTCACCTCGGCGCCCCGGTGAACACCAAGGCCGGCAAGCTGCCGGTGCTGCTGTACTCGACCGGCTTCCACTCCGACCGCTCGCAGGGCACCGCCCTCGCCGAGGACATGGCCAGCCGCGGCTACCTGGTGGTCCTGATCGACCACACCCACGACGCAAACGAGGTGCAGTTCCCCGGCCCGCGCCTGGAGACGGCGACCGACGCCAGCTCCAAGTACACCCTGACGGTGCGCTCGGCCGACGCCAAGTTCGTCGTCGACCAGTTGGGCCTGATCGCCAAGGGCACCGACCCGGACGTCGACGGCGCCGCGCTCCCCACGGGGCTGGCGGGCAACGTCGACATGACCCGGGTCGGCATGTTCGGCTGGTCGCTGGGCGGTTCCGCGGTGCTGACCTCCATGCAGCTCGACCCGCGCATCGCGGCCGGGGCCGACCTGGACGGCCAGCTCTACGGCTCGGCGGTCACCACCGACCTGAACCGCCCGTTCCTGCTGTTCGGCGCGTCGTACCACGACCGCAAGGAGGACGGCAGCTGGGCCCGGGTCTGGCCGCACCTGAAGGGCGGGCGCACCGAGCTGAAGCTGGCCGGTACGCAGCACCTGTCCTTCGCCGACTTCGAGGTGCT
This sequence comes from Streptacidiphilus sp. MAP12-33, assembly GCF_041261265.1. NCBI lineage: Bacteria > Bacillati > Actinomycetota > Actinomycetes > Kitasatosporales > Streptomycetaceae > Streptacidiphilus > Streptacidiphilus sp. MAP12-33. The sequence continues at coordinate 126,041 of NZ_JBGCCA010000005.1, read as the reverse complement.
CTTCTCCCAGGCGGGCCAGGAGATGGGCCTGAACCAGAGCCAGGTGCAGCAGGACATCGGCACCCTGGACCCGGACCGGGCCATCCAGATCATGCGCACCTACCTGGCCGCGTACTTCGACAAGGCCCTGCACCGCACGGGCGCCACCGACACCGCGCTGATGAACGGCCCCTCCAAGAGCTACCCGGAGATCTCCTTCGTCAACTGACGCCACGTCACCGTGCCACCCCCGTCCGGCTCTCCGGGCGGGGGTGGCGTCGTCTTCGATCACGATGCGGACGTGCGTTGACGGCGCCGCGCGCGGCTGGCTACTCTCCCCGCATGCAGCGGCACACGATCATTCTCACGAAGCGCGGTCACATCGACCTGCTGCGCGTGTGTTCCGCCGCCTGTCGTCCCTGCTGAGGACGCCCTTTCCCGCACTGATTCCGCGCCGTCACGGCCGCGCCGGTCTGGTGTGCCCTTTCTGACGTTGCGTCATTCTCCTTTTCCGCGCCTTCCCTTGGTGCCTTCGTCGTGCCGGGGGAGCGTTCGTGCACCCCAGGAGCTTTGTCATGCCCACGTTCTCCCTGTCCCTGCGCAGCGCCCTGCCCGTCGCCGCGGCGGCCGCCCTCCTCGGCGCGCTGCCCACCGGCGCCACCGCCGCCCCGGCCGCTTCGGCCGCTTCGGCCGTCAAGCCGCTGCCGTTGCCCGGCCTCACCGTGCTGACGGACCGCCCCGGCGCCGCCCACGGCGACCTGTTCGTCTCCCCCAACTCGACCGACCCGCACTACGCGAGCGGTGTCGAGATCCTCAGCCCCGACGGCCGCAAGGTCGTCTGGTCCCAGGCCGTGCCCGCCGGGCAGGAGGCCGCCGACTTCCGCAAGCAGTACTACCGGGGCCGCCCGGTGCTGACCTGGTGGCAGGGCACCGGCCTCGGCGGGCTCGCCACCGGCGTGGACGTGATCGACGACGCGCACGGCCACCGGATCGCCACCGTCCACGCCGGGCACGGCTACTCCGCCGACGGTCACGAGTTCCTGATCACCCCCCAGGGAACCGCACTCGTCCTGGCCTACACCGAGCGCACCGCCGACCTGCGCGCCCTCGGCGGCTCGGCGCACCAGAAGGTGATCGACGGGATCGTCCAGGAGATCGACATCCGCACCGGAAAGGTGCTGTTCGAGTGGAACAGCGCCGACCACGTCCCCTACGCCCAGAGCGAGCAGCCGCTGCCCGCCTCCCCCGACACCCCGTGGGACTGGTTCCACATCAACGCCGTCAAGCTCGACGGCAACGGCCGCCTGCTCGTCGACGCCCGCAACACCTGGACGGCGTACGAGGTCTCGCGTCGCTCCGGCGCCGTCCTGTGGCAGCTGGGCGGCAAGGCGAGCACCTTCAAGGAGGTCGCCGCTCCGGGACAGAGGCTGAACACCGCCGACCGCATCTTCGCCTGGCAGCACGACCCTGAGCCGCTCGGAGGCGGCCGCTACAGCTTCTTCGACAACGAGTCGGCCGGTCAGGCCAACACCGGTAGCGGTGCCGTCGCCGAGCTCCCCTACAGCCGGACCGTCACCGTCAGGATCGACCCGCGCACCCGCACCGCGACCCTGGAGCGTGCCGACAACCAGCCGCTGGGCCTGAGCGCCAGCTCGCAGGGCGACGCGCAGCCGCTGCCGGGCGGCGACCTGCTGGTCGGCTGGGGGTCGCTGCCGTACCTCTCCGAGTTCGGGCGTGGCGGGAAGCTGCTGTTCGACGCCGCGTTCCCGGCGGGGGTGAACACCTACCGCGCCTACCGCTTCTCCTGGAGCTGACGGCACGTCGTACCCGCCGAACCGCCTGCCCGGAGTGGGCGGAGGACCATCCGGGGGAACGTCCGGCGTGGGACAGCACGCCGGCGGCGGTCGCCGTCTTCCCTTGGATGGTGTCCACCCTCGACCCGACCGCCGGGGCTCCCGGCCGGGCCTCGCCGCCTGGACCCCCGCCCGGGCCGACGACATCGCGGTGATCGCCCTGACGCCGGGGCAGGCGTAGGTTGGCGGCGTGAGCGCCGAAGAACGGTACCGGGTGGTCGACGCGGAACGGCTGGACGGCGTGGTGCGGGCCGCCGTCGCCGCGGGACTGGTGGGCGGCGAGCAGGTGGCGGCGGGCTTCGTGGACGTGGACGGCCTGCTGCGCTCGGTCGCGGACCTGCGCGCGGGGTTCCGCGCCGCCGGCGCGGGTGGCGGTGGCGCGGGTGGCGGCGCGGGTGGTGGCCGTGCGGGCGAGGTGCTGCACACCTTCGCGGCCAAGGCGTGCGCGCTGGTGCCGGTGCTGCGGTTGCTGGCCGAGGCGGGTCTGGGCTGTGAGGTGGCGAGCGCCGGCGAGCTGGCACTCGCGCGGGCGGCGGGCTTCCCCGCCGAGCGGATCGTGCTCGACTCCCCCGCCAAGACCACGGCCGAGCTGGCACAGGCGCTCGCCCTCGGCGTCGCGGTCAACGCGGACAACCTGGGCGAGGTGGAGCGGATCGCCGCGCTGCTCCCCACCGCCCCGCCCGTCTCCGTCCTCGGCCTGCGGATCAACCCGCAGGTCGGGGCGGGCTCGATCGACGCGATGAGCACCGCGTCGCGGCACTCCAAGTTCGGTGAGCCGCTGGGCGATCCCAGCGCACGCGAGCGGATCGCGGACGCTTTCGCCCGGTACCCGTGGCTGACCCGCCTGCACGTGCACGTGGGTTCGCAGGGCTGTCCCCTGGAGCTGATCGCGGCGGGGGTGCGGGCGGTGTACGAGCTCGCGGAGGACGTCAACGAGCGGGCCGGGCGGCGCCAGGTCACCAGCCTCGACCTGGGTGGCGGACTGACCGTCAACTTCGACTCGGACGAGATCCGCCCCACGCACCACGCCTACGCGGAACACCTGCGCGCGGCCGTGCCCGGCCTCTTCGACGGCCGCTACGCGCTGGTGACGGAGTTCGGGCGCTCGCTGGTCGCCAAGAACGGCTTCACCGTCGCCGTCGCGGAGTACACCAAACAGGTCGGCGGCCGGTCCGTCGCGCTCACCCACGCGGGCGCGCACCTGGCGACGCGCACCGTCTTCATGCCGCAGGCCTGGCCGCTGCGGATCAGCGTGCACCGCCCCGACGGCACCCGCCGCGAGGAGCCCCCGGTCGTCCAGGACGTCGCCGGGCCGCTCTGCTTCGCGGGCGACGTGGTCGCGCACGAGCGGCCGCTGCCGCCGATCCGGCCGGGCGATCTGGTCGTGCTGCACGACACCGGCGGCTACTACGCCTCGGCGCCGTGGGGCTACAACAGCGTGGCCCGACCCGCCGTGCACGGCTTCAGCACGCGCGACGGCGCGGTGCGCTTCGCCACGGTGCGCGACCGCCAGACCGCCCTGGAGATCGTGGCCGAGAGCGGCGGCGCCCACGCGGGGTCGCTGCTCGGTCTCGGCACTGAGGCGACCGAACGCTGACGCGGCGCCGGACGGGCGGTAGGGTTCGCTACCGACCGGTAACCACGGTCGCCCCCTTCGAGTCCGCGAGGCACCCGATGACCGACCCCCGACCCGCTCCCTCCGCCGCGCCCCTGGCCGCGCTCCTCGCTGTCGCGGGCGCCGCGCACTTCCTCGCCCCCGGGCCCTTCGACGCGATCGTCCCCCACGCCCTGCCGGGCCGGGCCCGCACCTGGACCTACCTCAGCGGCGCGGCGGAACTCGCGGTCGCCGCGACCCTGGCCGCCCCGCGCACCCGCCGCACCGGCGGTCTGCTGGCCGCCGGCCTGTTCGCGGCGGTCCTCCCCGCCAACATCCAGATGGCCCTCGACTGGCACGACAAGGCCCCGGCTCTGCGCGCCGCGGCCTGGAGCCGGGTCCCGCTCCAGGTCCCGCTGATCACGCGCTCCCTGCGGATCGCGCGCGGCTGAACGCCGACGCAACTCCCGCTGCGTGGCGTAGGGTTCGCCGCATGGACTGGAGTGCCTGGCACGCGCAGTACGACGTCTTCGACTCCGCGCTGTCCCGACGCCTGCGGGCGGTCCAGGAGCAGGTCCGCACCGCGCTGTCCACCGCTCCCGCCGGGGAGCTGCGGGTGGTCAGCCTCTGCGCGGGCGAGGGGCGCGATCTCCTGGACGTCCTGGACGGGCACCCCCGTCGCGGCGACGTGCGGGCCCGACTCGTGGAGCTGGACCCGCGCAACGCGGCGGCGGCCCGGGCGACGGCCGCCCACCACGGACTGGACCGGGTCGAGGTGGTGACCGGCGACGCCGCTCTGACCGACCACTACGCCGAGCTGGCTCCCGCCCATCTCGTACTCGCCTGCGGCATCTTCGGCAACATCGACGACGCGGACATCGAGCGCACCGTCGCGGCCTGCGAGCAGCTGTGCCGTAGCGGCGGCACGGTGATCTGGACCCGGCACCGCGAGGCGCCCGACCTGGTCCCGCAGATCTGCGCCTGGTTCGAGCAGCGCGGTTTCGAACGGCACTGGGTGTCCCCCGCCGACGCCGGCTTCGGCGTCGGCGTGCACCGGTTCACCGGCACCCCACGCCGACTGGAGAAGGGCGTCAGCCTGTTCACCTTCCGCGGCTACGACGAGCTGCGGCGCGGGACGGCGCGTCAGAATCCTTGACGCGCCCCGGCCAGGTGGCCATAGTGAGGGCGATCGCACCGCCGCCCCCTCCCACCCTCGAGGGCGATGTCTGCGCTCAAAATTGTTAGCGCTAACAAATCCCGTGCATCACCATTTGCCCTCGTTCAGGACGAGACAAGAGCAAGGGAGTCCGTGCATGAACACCCCCACGTGGCTGCGCCGCGCCCGGCAGGCACTGCTGACGGGTGCGGCCGCGGTCGCACTCGCCGCAGGCGTCCTGCCCGGCACCACCGCCACCTCGCAGGCCGCCGTCCAGGGCCCCTGCGACATCTACGCCTCCGGCGGCACACCCTGCGTCGCCGCCCACAGCACCACCCGCGCGCTGTACGGCGCCTACGACGGGCCGCTGTACCAGGTCCGCCGCGCCTCCGACAGCGCCACCACCGACATCGGCGTGCTCAGCACCGGCGGCTACGCCAACGCCGCCGCGCAGGACTCGTTCTGCGCGAACACCAGCTGCGTCATCACCGTGATCTACGACCAGTCGGGACGCGGCAACAACCTCACCCAGGCCCCGGCGGGCGGCGCGGCCGGCGGGCCGGACAGCCTCGCCAACGCCTACGCCGCGCCCGTGGTCGCGGGCGGGCACGAGGCCTACGGCGTGTACGTCGCCCCCGGCACCGGCTACCGCGACGACAACACCTCCGGCATCGCCACCGGCGACGCGCCCGAGGGCATGTACGCCGTCCTGGACGGCGGGCACTACGACGCCGGCTGCTGCTTCGACTACGGCAACGCCGAGACCAGCAACACCGACACGGGCAACGGCCACATGGAGGCCGTCTACTTCGGCAACATCAAGGTGTGGGGCTACGGCACCGGCAACGGCCCCTGGGTGATGGCCGACCAGGAGAACGGCCTGTTCTCCGGCGTCAACGCGGGCTACAACGCGGGTGATCCCAGCGTCAGCGACCGCTTCCTCACCGCCCTCGTCAAGGGCGAGCCCGGCCAGTGGGCGATCCGCGCGGGCAACGCGCAGTCCGGCGGCCTGTCGACCTACTACAGCGGCGCCCGCCCGAACGTCTCCGGCTACAACCCGATGCACAAGGAGGGAGCGATCATCCTCGGCATCGGCGGCGACAACAGCAAGGGCTCCTCGGGCACCTTCTACGAGGGCGTGATGACCTCCGGGTACCCGTCCGACGCCACCGAGAACGCCGTCCAGGCGAACATCACCGCGGTCGGCTACACCACCTCCTCCGGCACGGGTTCGCTCACGCCCGGCTCGCGCGTCTCGCTCCAGGCGACCACCGCCTGCTGCACCTCGGACTACGTCAGCCACGACAGCGGCGACGACAAGGTCGTCATCTCCCCCGTCACCTCCTCCAGTTCGGCCACCACCAAGGCGGACGCGAGCTGGATCGTGCACCGGGGCCTGGCGAACAGCTCCTGCCTGTCCTTCGAGTCCGCCAACGCCTCCGGCCAGTACCTGCGGCACTACAACTTCGAGCTCTACCTCCAGCCCCTGGACGACACGGCCACCAACGCCCAGGACGCCACGTTCTGCCCGACGACCGGTCACAACGGGCAGGGCTACTCCTTCCAGTCCGACAACTACCCCACCAAGTACCTGCGCCACTACGACTACACCGTCTACGTCGCCAGTGACGGCGGCTCCAACGCGTGGGACTCCGCCACCTCCTGGGCCGACGACACCAGCTGGCTCGTCGACCAGCCCTGGGGCTGAGCGTCGGGCAGCCGTGAGCCCCCGCCCGCGGCGGCGGGCGGGGGCTCACGGGGGCGCTCACGGTTCGACGATGCGGAACGCCCGGTCGGGCTTGGTGAGGTAGGAGAAGAGACGGGCCAGCAGGGCGGGGTCGCCCTCGGCCTGGATCCCGTCGAGGCCCTGGCCGGCCAGCACACCGAGGAGCTGCGGCTTGGTCAGTGTCAGCGTGAGGCCGGCCGCCTCCTTCGGGGCGTCGGCGAGCGGCGTCTGCCGTTGGATCAGTACGCCGTTGCTGAGGATCAGCCGGTAGCGCTGCTGCTCGTCGGTCAGCGCCAGGTCGATCGTCAGTGCGTCGTCCCAGGCCCGGGGTCCGTCGACGGCCACGGCCAGCGAGTCGATGAGCATGCCGACGGTGAGGGCCATGGCCATCTCGGGGTTGGTCATGTCGACGGCGTTGTCGGCCGGCGCCTGCCGCAGCTCCTGGGCGCCGGTGAGGTAGAAGTTGCGCCAGGTGGCGTTCTCGGCGCCGTGCCCGAGCCGGGTGTAGACCTCGGCCAACGCGGACCGGGCGTCCTTGTCCTGCGGGTCGGCGAAGACCACGTGGTTGAGCAGCGTGGCGGCGAACCGCAGGTCGCCCTCGGCGGCGAACGCGCGGGCCTTGGCCACCGCCTGCTCCGCGCCGCCCGCGACCTCGACGTACCGCCGGGCCAGCTCCACCGGCGGCAGCTCCCACAGGTGCGCCGGGTTCCCGTCGAACCAGCCGAGGTAGCGCTGGTAGATCGCCTTGACGTTGTGACTGAGCGAGCCGTAGTAGCCGCGTGCGGCCCAGGACTTCTCGACGGCGGGCGGGAGCTGGATCTGTTCGGCGATCTCCGAGCCGGTCAGGCCCTGGTTGAGCATGCGAAGCGTCTGGTCGTGCATGTAGGCGTAGAGGTCACGCTGGATCGTGAGGAACTCCGCGACCTTCTCCTCGCCCCAGGTGGGCCAGTGGTGGGAGGCGAAGGCCACGTCGTACCGGCCCTCGAAGTAGGTCATCGCCTCGTCGAGGTAGCGCGCCCAGATCCGGGCGTCGCGCACGAGCGCCCCGCGCAGGGTGAGCACGTTGTGCATGTTGTGGGTGGCGTTCTCGGCCAGGCACAGCGCCCGCAGCTCAGGGAAGAGGAAGTTCATCTCGGCCGGGGCCTCGGTGCCGGGGGTGAGCTGGAAGACGATGCGGACGCCGTCGACCGTCTCCTCCTGCCCGGTGCGGGTGATGTCGACCGTCGGCGGGATGAGCGAGATCGTCCCCAGCGAGGTGCTGAGTCCCAGGCCCGTGCCGACCTGGCCTTCCGGGGACGCGGGGAGGGTGGGGCCGTACATGAAGACCGCACGGCGCGTCATCGCGTTGCCCGCGTAGACGTTCTCACTGACCGCGTGCTCCAGGAAGCCCTCGGGGGCGAGGATCGGCACGCCCTGCTCGGTGCCGTGCGGCAGGACCCCGCGGACACCGCCGAAGTGGTCACCGTGGGAGTGGGTGTAGATGACGCCGGTGACGGGGCGGTCCCCCAGGTGCCTTCGGTAGAGCGCGAGCGCGGCGGCAGCCGTCTCGGTCGAGATCAGCGGGTCGATGACGACGACGCCGCGCTCGCCCTCGATCAGGGTCATGTTCGACAGGTCCAGCCCGCGCACCTGGTAGACGCGGTCGGTCACCTGGTACAGGCCCTGCTTGGCGCAGAGCTGGGCCTGACGCCACAGGCTCGGGTCCGCCGTGGGCGGGCAGTCGGCGTCGAGGAAGCCGTAGGCGTCGACGTCCCAGACGACCTCGCCGGCAGCGTCCTTGATCACGCCCGGAACCAGGCTCTCGATCAGGCCCCGGTCGGCGTTCTCGAAGTCGGTCCGGTCCTCGAAGGGCGGACAGGACTGCTGCTGGCTCATCGGCTCTCCCTGGCGCTCTGACGGCAGTGCCGCCAGTCAAGGCGAGGACGCCCGGCGGGGCGCGCGGGGTCGGCCGAACGGGTTACCCCGCGGGCGTCCCCTGCGGTGTGGCAGAAGGGTGAAGGTTTGGTGGGGTACGGAGAACACAGGTCTCGAAGGGGTAACGTCCAGGGTTGCGGGGGCACTGACACGCATGGGAGTCCCACCGTGGCGATCGTCCTCATGGCGCTGCTCGCGCCGCTCTTCCTCCTGCTGGCCGGCCTCGCCGTCGAGAGCCGGCTGACCCTGCGCCGCAGGCGCGCCGCCGCGGCGCTGCTTGCCGAGGCGGCCGCGCTCACCACGCGCGAGGAGGTCCGCGTGGGGTCCTGACCCGTCAGGTGGGCTCAGGCCGACCGCAGGCCGCGGAAGAAGGCCCGGATGTCGGCGACCAGCAGCTCCGGCTGCTCCATGGCGGCGAAGTGACCGCCCCGGTCGAACTCCGTCCAGCGGACGATGTGGTTCGAGCGTTCGGCGACGTGCCGCAGCAGCACGAAGTTCTCCTCCGGGAAGACGGCCACGGCGGTCGGTGTGGTGGAGGGCTCCGGCGGTTCGCCCCAGTAGGCGGCGTGCGCGCGCTCGTAGTAGATGCGGGCGGATGAGCCCGCGGTGCCGGTGAGCCAGTAGAGCATGACGTCGGTGAGCAGGCGGTCGCGGTCGATCGCGCCCTCGGGGTGGTCGCGGTGGTCGGACCACTCCCGGAACTTCTCGGCGATCCACGCCAGTTGGCCGACGGGTGAGTCGGTGAGCGCGTAGGCGAGGGTCTGCGGGCGGGTGGACTGGATGTCGGCGTAGCCCTGCCTCTCGCGGTTCCAGACCTGGGTCCGCTCCCAGGAGGCCCGGGTACGGGCGCGCTCGGCGGGGCTGAGCGCGGCGAGCTCCTCCTCGGTCGGCTCGGCGGTCGCGGCCGCGCCGGGGACGAGGTTCAGGTGGGCGCCGATCACCTCACGCGGACGGATCCGGCCGAGCTCACGGGAGATCGCCGACCCCCAGTCGCCGCCCTGTACCCCGTAGCGGGCGTAGCCCAGACGCCGCATCAGCTCCCCGAACGCCGCCGCGACGCGCCGGTACTCCCAGCCCGTCTCACGGGTGGGGCCGGAGAAGCCGAAGCCGGGAATGCTCGGCAGCACGAGGTGGAACGCGTCCGCCCGGTCCCCGCCGTGTGCGGCGGGATCGGTGAGCGGACCGGCGATCCGCTCGAACTCCGCGAAGGAACCCGGCCAGCCGTGGGTGATCAGCAGCGGTGTGGCGTCCGGCTCCGGCGAGCGCAGGTGAGCGAAGTGGACCGTGGTCCCGTCGACGGTCGTCAGGAACTGCGGCCACTCGTTGAGCCGCGCCTCGGCCGCGCGCCAGTCGTAGGTGTGCCGCCAGTGGTGGACGAGCTCGCGCAGGTACCCGCCGGGGACGCCGTAGTCCCAGCCGACCCCGGGCAGTTCGTCCGGCCAGCGGGTGCGGTCGAGCCGCCGGTGGAGGTCGTCCAGCTCACTGTCCGGGATCGCGATGCGGAACGGCCGGATGCTGTCGTCGGGCTGCGTCGTCATATGAGGCCCAGCCTAGGCCCGCGCACCGTTCACGATCGACCAATTTCCAGGCCCGCCCGGCGGCCCGGTGCCGCCGGTTCCGGGTCGACGCTCACGCGCGCTCGACGCGGCGCAACCCGTTCGCGGGCGTCCACCACTCGACGACGAGCACGGTGGCCTTCTCGTCGAGATGGGTGTGCACGACCTCGGCGATGTCGGCGAGGAAGCGGTCGCCGTGTGGCTGCTCGCCGCTCTCGCCCGTCCCGTCCAGTCGCACGACCCCGGAGATCTTCGCCTCACCCGGCCACGCGGCCTCCTCGCCCTCCTTCGGGTCGACGGTGGCGCTGTGCAGCGCGAAGCGCGGGTCGCGGCGCAGGTCCGCGCCCTTGCGGGAGTCGGGCATCGACCCGAAGACCAGCTCGCCGTCCTCGAACGCCGCCTCGATCCCGGAGATCCTCGGCGCGCCGTCGGCCCGCAGCGTCGCGATCGTCTTGTGCCGATGCGCGTCGAACAACCCCCGCACCCGCCCCGCGAACTCCGGCTCCGCCCGCTCCACGTCCTGCCATGTCGTCATGACCCCATCCTGGCCGATCGGCCGCCCCGGGGTGGGCTAGGGTCGGCACATGAGTGAGAGCGTGCGGGCGCCGTTCGGGGAGTTCGGGACGGTGCGGCGGGCCGTGGACGTGTTCGACCTGCTGGCGGATCCGGTGGTCGCGGCGCTGAAAGGGTGGGAGGCCGAGCAGCCGGTCGAGGCGGTGCTCCACGTGGACACCGATCCCGAGAAGGCGGACACCGCCGTCTTCTGCGACACCTACGCGGTGCCGCCCGAGGTCTCCGCCAACTGCGTGGTCGTCGCCGCCAAGCGCGGCGGCGACGTCACCCTCGTCGCCTGCCTCGCGCTCGCGCACACCCGGGTGGACGTCAACTCCACCGTACGCAGGCATCTCGGCGCGCGACGGGCCTCGTTCGCGCCGATGGAGACCGCCGTCGCCGAGACGGGCATGGAGTACGGCGGGATCACGCCCGTCGGGCTGCCCGCCACCTGGCCGCTGCTGGTCGACGCGGCCGTGGCCGAGCAACCCTACGTGCTGGTCGGCAGCGGCCGACGCCGGGGCAAGCTGATCGTGCCCGGCGCGGCGTTCGCCTCGCTGCCGGGCGCGGAGGTCATCCCTGGGCTCGCCGGCTGAGGCTCGGGCCTCCGTGGATGTAGTGCTCCAACTGCTCGATGGTGAACTGCTGGTCGGCGATCTGCTGCTTGAGCAGGTCGCCGATCGAGACGATGCCGCTGAGGCGTCCGGCGTCCAGGACCGGCAGGTGACGCATCCGGTGCTCGGTCATCAGCGCCATGCACTCGTCCGCCGTCTGGGTCGGCTCCACGTAGCGGACCCGGGCGGTCATGATCTCCTCGACTCGGGTGGTCGCCGCCGAGCGATGGCAGAGTTCCACCTTGCGGGCGTAGTCCCGTTCGGTGACGATCCCGGCGATCCGCAGGCCGGCCATCACCACCAGGGCGCCGATCCCCTTCACGGCCATCAGGTCCAGTGCCTCCAGCACGGTCCGGTCCGGGCCGATGGTGTGGACGGTGTGGCCACCGTCGGGCTTGGCAGCAAGGACCTGCGCCACGGTCACGCTCATGCCGGCTTCCTCCTTCGTTGGCTGAACCCAGGTCCCCCGTCTCCTCCGTCTCCTCATGCCCACATCCAGGCCCCACCGAACTGATCGCGTCTCATGCCGCCCGTTCCGGGGAACCTCACCGCCCGTCGCCGTCCGGATCACCGCCGCCGGGCCAGGGCGGACGCACACTGGCAGCATGAACGCCCCCGACCCGGCCACCGTGGCCGCCCGCGCCGCCGAACGCGAGCGGCTGAGCACCGTCTACCTGCGCCCGAGCGGGGAGCGTCCCGCCTCCTCCGCGCGCGGCATCCACCACACGGCGCTGATCAGCAGCGACGTGGAGCGCACCATCCGCTTCTACCAGGACCTGCTGGAGTTCCCGCTCACCGAGGTGATCGAGAACCGCGACTACCCCGGATCCACCCACTTCTTCTTCGACCTGGGCAACGGCAACCTGCTCGCCTTCTTCGACTTCCCCGGCCTGGATGTGGGGCCGTACGCCGAGGTGCTGGGCGGGCTGCACCACATCGCCATCTCCGTCGAGCCGGACCGCTGGCGAAGACTGCGGCAGCGGGTCGCGGACGCGGGCGTCGCCCACGAGGTGCACAGCGACGTCTCGCTCTACTTCCGCGACCCCGACGGCGCGCGCATCGAGCTCATCGCGGACCCGCTGGGTGAGATGTACGGGAGTCACATCCTCGAGCGAGCCTGAGTCGGGGGTTGTCCTTCGGCGGTCACGGGGGCCGTCCCCATGGGCGCCGCCGCCGGGCCTTGCCAGGCTGGGAGCGACCACCTCCACCGTGAGCCGACGAAGGGCACGGTCTTCGACCTGGGCCGGGACCTGCGGCACCAGCCGCCCGCGCCCGCGTCGGACGCGGGCGGCCCGGCCCAGCAGGCCGTCTTCTGTGACTGAGAACAGTCTCCCGGCTCAGTAACCCTGGCTGCCGTAGGCGATGTTCTCGAAGGCGCCGTAGGTGGCGTTCGCGTAGCGGACGGCGGCGACGATGTTGTCGACCGGGTTCCAGATGTCGGTGTGGCCGGGCAGCGCGTAGGTGTCGAAGGTCGGCACGATGGTCTGCATCAGCCCCTCGGACGGGGTGCCCGCGGCCGCGTTGGAGTCCCAGTTGTTGACGGCCTTCGGGTCGCCGGAGGACTCGGTCATCGCGCGGGCCTCGATCGCGGCGGCCGGCGGGACGTGGTCGCCGTCGGCGGCCAGGATGGCCTGAGCCTGGGCGATCCAGCCGCTGAGGTCGTTCGAGTAGGTCGGCGCCGCGGCGGCGCTCGCCGACGCGGCGGCGGCAGCGGCGGCCTGGGCCTTCGCGGCCGCAGCGGCCTGCGCCTGGGCGGCGGCCTGGGCTTTCGCCTTGGCCGCGGCAGCGGCAGCGGCCTGGGCCTGGGCGGCCGCCTGGAGCTTGGCCGCGGCCTCGGCCTTGGCCTTCGCCACCGCAGAAGCGGAGGCGGAGGCGGAGGCGGACGCCTGCGCCGCGGCCTGAGCGGATGCCCGCGCCGACGCCTGGGCGGCGGCGGAGGCCGAGGCCAGCGCGGTGCGCTGCTCGGAGCGGTTGGCGGTGTCCGCGGTCGGGCGGACCACCGCGGCTGCGGCAGCCGGGTCGGCCAGGTGCGTCGAGCTGCCGCCGCCGTTGAGGGCGACGGCCGTGCCGGTGGCGGCACCGGTGACGAGCAGGGCGGCGCCGACACCGGCGGTGATGCGCTTGTCGACGCGTACCACGGCGATACGGGCGAGACGGGCGAGGGAAGACGGCTTGCGATGGCGCATGGCACTCACTCCAGGTGCGAGGGAGGTCACCCGGTCCGGCCGTGGGTGCGCTCGGCTGCGGGCACGCCAAGGAGACGCAGCAGCAAGGGGTTTCGCACACCCGGCGGCTCGTGGGCGGACAGGCCCGACCGAGCAGGGAGGGTCCGGCGTGGGGACAGGTCGGCGCTGTGGACGCCGGTCGCCGGGCTCCCGGCAGGCTCTCTGCCCGCCTGCCTCGTGCACGGTCACACGGCGTTCACAGGCGTCGCAAGAATTACCGTGGGTAACGTGCGGCACGCCACAGAACCGCGACGCGGGCCCGCGACCCGCAGGTCGGCAGGGCTGTGGCAGGGCAGACTGGTGCCAGGCCCGAGGGCCGGGCGTGGCGAGTCTGCGGAGGTGGCATGGTCCGGGGGCGTGCGGGAGGGCTCGTCGGCTGGCTGCGCGGGCACGATCCGGGGCTCGCGGCGACGCGGCGGGCCGGGCGGACCGCGGTGGTGATGCCGGCGCTCTTCGCGCTGTGCACACAGGTACTGCACTCGCCGACGATGGCGAGCTTCGCCGCGTTCGGGTCGTTCTCGATGCTGCTGCTGGTCGACTTCGGCGGGCCGATGGTGGAACGGCTGCGCGCCCAGGCCGGGCTGGCGGTGGCGTGGGCGGTGCTGATCTGCGTGGGCACCCTGGCGGCCCGGCAGACCTGGCTCGCGGTGCTCGCGACGGTGGTGGTCGGCTTCGTGGTGCTGTTCTCCGGGGTGGTCAGCTCGGTGCTGGCGGGCAGCGCGACCGCGCTGCTGCTGGCCTTCGTCCTGCCGGTGAGCGCCCCGGCGCCGCTGACGCAGCTCCCGGACCGGCTGGCGGGCGCGGGGCTGGCGGCGGCCGTGGCGTTGCCCGCGGTCGCCCTGCTGTGGCCGCGTCCGGTCGCGGATCCGCTGAGCGCCCCGGCGGCCGCCGTCTGCCGCGCCGCCGCCGAGCAGCTGCGCACCGATGCCTCCCGGCTGGCCGAACCCGGGCACCCGCGTCCGCACGCCGACCGGTGCCGGGCCGTCGCGGAGCGGACGGCCCGGGCGAGCGTGGCCCTGCGCGGGGCCTTCGACGCCACTCCGTACCGCCCCACCGGGCTGTCGACGAGCTCGCGCACGCTGGTCCGCCTGGTCGACGAGCTGACCTGGCTCAGCGCGATCCTGGCGGACCACCCGGACTACGCCGACGAGGCCCCGGCCTGCGATCCCGCCGCGCGCCTGGTGCGGCTCGGCGCCGCCGACGTGCTGGACCGCGCCGCCGAGCTGCTCACGGACCTGCGCGGCGACGCAGCCCCGCTGCGCGCGGGGATCGCCGCGCTGCGAACCGCCATGGCCGGGATGCAGCAGAGCTCGACGGCACGGTTGCCCGTCGATCGGCCTGCCGGGGAGGGCACCGCGGAGGCCTACGGCTTCCTCGGCACCCTCGACCTGTCCTTCCGCGCGCAGGAGCTGGGCTTCGCCGTGCTGCAGGTGGCCGGGAACGTGGAGCTGGCCGCCACCGCCTGGCAGCGGGGCTGGCGGGACCGGCTGCTGGGCCGTGAGCCGGGCGCGCTCAGCGCGCCGCTGGCCTCGGCCAGGGAGCGGGCCGCGGCCCACCTCGGACGGCGATCGGTGTGGCTGCACAACAGCCTGCGCGGCGCCGTCGGGCTCGGTATCGCGGTGCTGCTGGCGGACCTGACGAGTGTGCAGCACTCCTTCTGGGTGCTCCTCGGGATGCTGTCCGTGCTGCGCTCCAACGCACTGAACACGGGGCAGAACGCCATGCGGGCCGTCCTCGGCACGGTGCTCGGCTCGATCGTCGGAGCCGCGCTGCTCCAGGTGATCGGCCACCACGGCACGGTGCTGTGGTTCCTGCTGCCGCTCGCGATCCTGGTCGCCGGCATCGCCCCGGCGGCGATCTCGTTCACCGCCGGGCAGGCCGCGTTCACGGTCACCCTGGTCGTGCTGTTCAACATCGGGCAGGACCCGAACTGGCACATCGTGCTGCTGCGGATCCAGGACATCGCCCTGGGCTGCGCGGTGAGCGTCGTCGTCGCCCTGTTCTTCTGGCCCAGGGGCGCGGCGGCCGCCGTCGACCGGGCGCTCGCGGAGGCGTACGAGGACAGTGCGCGCTACCTGTCGGGCGCGGTCGACTACGGGCTCGGCCACTGCGCGGCGGACGGCCCCGGGCCCGTCGCCGGGAGCCCGGAGCGGGAGGCGCGTGAGGCGGCCGCGGCGGCGCGCCGGCTCGACGACGCGTTCCGCAGCTACCTGGCCGAGCGCGGCGCCAAGCCGGTTTCCCTGTCGGCCATGACCACGCTGGTCACCGGCGTCGTCGGGCTGCGGCTGGCGGCCGACGCCGTCGTCTCGCTGTGGCGGGACTGCGGGCGGGTGCGCACCTCCGCCGACCAGACCGACGCCCACCGCGCGATCCTGGGTGCCGCGGCCCGGGTGACGGACTGGTACCGGGGGCTCGCGGCAGGCCTGGACGGCCGGGACGCCGTGCCGGAGCCGGTTCCGCGGCGGCCGGAGTCGGCGGCCCGGCTCGTCGCCTCCGTCCGCACCGACCTCGTGGACGGCAGTGGCCAGGCGACGGCGACCGCCGTCCGGGTCATCTGGACGGGCGACCACATCGACGTCGCCCGCCGCCTCCAGCCGAGCCTCGCGGCGGCGGCCGTGAGGTCGACGGCGCGGTCGGCGGCCGCACCGCCGCCGGCCGTCACCCGGCCTTCGGGGTGAGACTGCGCTCGGCCCACAGGGTCTTGCCCCGGCCCGCGGGGCGCACGCCCCACCGCTGGGTGAGCTGGGCGGTGATGAACAGGCCCCGGCCGTTCTCGTCGGTGTCGACGGCGCGCCGCAGGTGCGGGCTGGCGTTGCTGCCGTCGGTGACCTCGCACACCAGCGTGCTGCCGCGGATCAGGCGCAGCTGGATCGGGCCCTCGGCGTAGCGGACGGAGTTGGTCACGAGCTCGCTGACGACGAGCGCGGTGTCGTCGAGGACCTCCTGGTCCAGCCCCCAGGCGGCCAGCTGGTCGGTGGTCCTGGCGCGGGCGAGCGCGACGCTCCGCGGGCTGTTGGGGAGGGTCCAGGCGTTGGTGCGGTCGGCGCCGAGCGTGCGGGTGCGGGCCAGCAGCAGGTAGGCGTCGCGGGTCGGCGGTTTCGGGGCGAGCGCGGCGGCGACGGCCTCACACGTGGCCTGGAGCGAGGGGAACGGTGCGGCGAGCACCGACCGCAGGCGGTCCGGCAGGGCGTCCGACCCGGACGGGGTGCCGGCCAGCAGCGCGGCGTTGTAGATCACCAGTGTGGAGCCCTCGGGCAGGACGCACTCGGTGACCGGGTAGCGCGGGACGCCCTGGCCGAGCGGCGGACCGGCCTCCACCTCGATGCTCTCGACCTGCCCGTCGAGACGCACCAGCAGCGGTGGCGGGTGTCCCGCGCTCGCCACGGTGCAGCGCCGGGTGATCGGGTCGTAGACCAGGTGCAGGCAGGTGGCCGACGGCGCCTCGGCGCCACCGTCGACCTGCGGCCCGGCGGCGGCCGCGCCGGGGCGCCCGGCCAGGTCGTGCAGGCGCTCGAGGATCTCGTCGGGCGGCAGGTCCAGCTCGGAGAGTGCCTCGATCGCGGCGCGGAGTTCACCCATCGCGGCCGGTGCGGCGGTGCCGGTGGTGGTGTCCCCGGCGACGAGGCTGACGCGGGCGCCGGACAGCGGGAGCGCGTCGAACCAACCGCCGCCGGTCCCGGCCGGCAGGTGGGTGCGAGCCAGCTCGACGGCCGTGGCGACGGAGGTCCGCGCGGAGGAGAAGCCGCCCGCCAGGACCCGGGCGGCGGAGCGCTCGCGCCCGTACAGGCGGGCGTTGTCCAGGCACTGGCCGGCGAGCGCGACCAGTTGGCGCGCGAGCCGCAGGTCGCGGTGGTCGAACGGGACGGGGCTGCGCCAGCGGTAGAAGCAGGCCAGGCCGAGGACCACGCCCCGGGCCCGGATCGGGACCAGCATCATGGAGTGGACCCCGGACGCGATCATCCGGGCGTCGCGGCGGCGCGCGGGGTCGAGCCACGCGGCGTCCGGGCGCAGCCGGCGGACGAGCCTGGGCGCGAGGGTGTCCAGGACGTCGCGGTATGGCGTCCCGGGCGGATTGACGTGGACCTCGCCGACGACCGGGACGCCCTGCCGGTCCCGGCCGCCCGCCGAGCGGAACCCGGCGCGGCGCAGGGTCTGGTCCCGGTCGCGGGCGTCGGCGGCGGGGGCCTGGCCGCGCAGGACCGCGTCGTAGACGTCGACGGAGACGGTGTCGGCGACTGCCGGGCAGGCGAGCTCGCACAGTTCGGCGGCGGTGCAGAAGACGTCCAGGGTGGTGCCGATCCGCGAGGCCGCGTCGTTCAGCAGGCGCAGCTCGGCCTCGGCGCGGACCCGGGCGGTGACGTCGGTCAGCGCGGCGGCGAGCCCCAGCGGGCCGCCGTCGGCGTCCTTGAGCCGGAAGACGGAGACGGAGACGACGAGGTCGGCCGCCGGGGTCCGCCGCCGGCGCACCCGGACGCGGAGGTCGCGGACCGGGATCCCGGTCTCCAGGACCTGGCCGACGGCCTGCCGCACGGCGGTGGGGTCGTCGAGGTCGAGGGCGCCCAGGATCTCGTCGAGGGTCAGGCCGAGCAGGCGGTCGGCGGGCAGCTCGCGGACCAGCCGGGCGGCCGTGTTCACGCGGACCAGCCGCAGGTCCCGGTCGTAGACGTGCAGGCCCACGGGCGACTGGGAGAACAGCGCGTCCATGACGGCGTCGCCGAGCTCCCCGCGCGCGGCGCTGCCACCGGGCTGCTCCTGACCGGCCACGGCGGACCCCTGTTCCCGTCTTCGTTCCCGTGCGTTTCGGTGCGTTCGCGTACGTTTCCGGTGCGTCCCCGTGCGCGGGGGTGGTGCGACTGCGGTCCATCCAACGCCAAGTCCGCCGCGGCGGCCACTCGTGTCAGTGGCCCGCGGCCAGCTTGACCAGCACGACGAGGGAGCCGACGGCGAGGTCCAGCAGGCCGACCACGACGGCTGCGACCTTGCCGGCGCCCATCCGCAGGCCGGCCGCACAGCCCCAGACGAAGAGGGAGGCGGCGCTGAGCCAGGTCGCCGTGTACAGGGCGGTCCGCAGCTCCATCGCCCCGAGGGCGGACAGCCCGATCAGCAGCAGCGGACCTGCCGCGCTCGCCAGCAGGGGGCTGCTGACATAGAGGAGACGACGCAGCTCGGCTCCGCGGGCCACGGTGCCGTAGACGACCCGGTGGGCCTGCTGGTCGGCGACCAGGGTCGCGAGCCAGAGTCCGACGGCGGTGGCGAGCAGGGCCAGGGCGGCGGTGGCGCGCGAACCGTGGCCGGACTGGGCGAGACCGAGGGCGACCGCCATGACCGTGAGCGTCGCGTAGACCCGCTCCTTGAGACGCTCGGAGAGCACCGCGGGTGAGGGGCGCGCGTCCTCGTCGTCCAGGTGCGCGTCGGGAGTCGCGGCGTCGTCGCCCATGACGACGACTCTACGGTCCGTGACGCCGGACACCGCTCAGGCGCCGCCGTTGCGTCGCGCGCAGACCCGGGTGCGCCCTGACAAGCTGTCACGGCGGCGGCGGGATCGCGAACAGATCGTGAATGGTTGCGCATGCCCTCCATGTCGAGACCACTTCCCCTGCCGCGCCCTGCGCCGCCGCCACCTGGCCCGGCAGCGGCCGGCGTAGACCGCCCGCGACTGACGGTCCGTCACGACTTGTGCCGCCGAACGGCGGAGCCGTGCGTGGGGCCGTGCGCGGGGCCGGGGCGGGAGCGGGTACGGTTCGCGTGCAGTGGGGCGGGCGCGTACCGGCCCCGGTCCGGGAGAGAGGGCGCACGGATGACGGTCGACAGGCGCAGGTTTCTGGCCACGCTGGGCGCGGGCGGCGCAGCGGTGCTGGCGGGTGCGGGACCGGCCGCCGCGTGGGGCGGGCTCACCGCCGGGCGCCCGTCGGTCACGGCCTGGCCGCAGCGGGCGCGCGGCGGCGCCCATCTGCCGCCCGACTGGCGCAAGCTGCGCGCCCGGCTGGGCAGCCGCCTGCTCCTGCCCGGCGATCCGGGCTACAACGTGGCCCGGCTCGGCTACAACAAGCTGAACGACGGTCAGCGCCCGGCCGCCGTCGCCCGCTGCGCCTCCGCCGCCGACGTCCAGGCCTGCCTCGACGTCGCGCGCGGCCACGGCCTGCCGATCGCCGCCCGCAGCGGCGGGCACAGCTACCTCGGCTACAGCGTCCCCAACGGCGGTCTTGTGGTCGACCTGCGGCTGATGTCCCAGGTCCACGTACGCCCCGACGGCACCGCGACGGTCGGCGCCGGAGCGCGCCTGATCGAGGTCTACGCCGCGCTGGCCGGTGCCGGCCGGCTGCTCCCCGCGGGCTCCTGCCCGACCGTCGGGGTCAGCGGGCTGACCCTGGGCGGCGGGATCGGCGTGCTGGCCCGCAAGTACGGCCTGACCTGCGACCGGCTCGCGGCGGCCGAGGTGGTCACCGCCGACGCGCGCGTCCTCACCGCCTCGCCCGCCTCGGAGTCCGACCTGTACTGGGCGCTGCGCGGCGGGGGCGGCGGCAACTTCGGGATCGTCTCGCAGTTCACCTTCCGCACCGCGCCCGCACCGGGTCTGACGGTCTTCTCACTGCACTTCCCCAGCGGCTCGACCGCCGCCGTGCTGGGGGCCTGGCAGGAGTGGATCGCCCGCGCGCCGTTCGAGATGTGGGCCAGCTGCCAGATCTCCGGCGGCAGCCCGTCGACCCCGCGCCTGGTCGGCTGCTACGTCGGGGACCGCGCAGGGGCGGACCGGCTGCTGGACCGGCTGGTCTCCGCCGCCGGGGTGCGGCCGGTCTCGCGCAGCGTCGAGCCGAAGAGCTACCTGGGCGCGATGAAGTACATGGCGGGCTGCTCCAACGACACCCTCGCGCAGTGCCGGCCGATCACCGAGGGCGGCCGCCTCCCACGCGAGTCCTTCGTCGCGGTCTCCCGGATGCTGGGCCCCCGCCCCCTCGACGCCGGCCGGGTCGCCGAGCTGATGCACGGACACACGGGCGTGGACCTGCTGCTCGACTCCCTCGGCGGCGCGGTCGGGCAGCTCGCGCCGGGCGCCACCGCCTTCCCCCACCGCTCCTCGCTCGCCAGCGCCCAGGTCTACGCCAGCACCACCCCCTCCGGCCGTCAGGCGGCCACCCGGACGGTGGACTCCATCCGCGACGCCCTGGCCCGCCTGGGCGCCACCGGCGCCTACGTGAACTACATCGATGCCGGCCTGCCCGACTGGGGCCACGCCTACTACGGCTCGAACCTCCCCCGTCTGAAGCAGGTGGCCCACCACTACGACCCCGACCAGGTCTTCGCCTTCCGCCAGTCGGTCACCCGGGCCTGAGGCCAGGCCTGAGCCCACGTCACGGGCATGCCACTAGGCTCCGGGGCATGCTCTCGGACGTCCTGTTCGCCCTTGCCGCCCTGCTCGCGGCGGCCTTCCTCGTCAGTGTCCTGCGGGACAGGAGGCGGTTCCGCAACGCGGTGCTGCTCGGTCTGACCGTGGTGTTCGCGGGATTGGGCGCTCTGTTCCACCTGGCCCACGCGCACTCGCGGGTGTTCGACTGGGTGGTGGTGCTGGCCGCGTTGGCCTGCTTCCTGGGCGCCTGCCTGCTGACGGTGTTCCTGCTGTTCAACGGCGTCCAGATGGTGCGCAAGGAGGGCCGGAGCCCGGCCCATCTGCTCTCCCTGCTGACCGGCGTGGCCATCGCGGGGCTGATGGGCCTGACGTTCGTGACGCTGGCGACGGGCTCCCGGCTGCTCGCCCTGGCGCTCGGGCCACTGCTTCTGGTGACGGCCTACATCGCGTTCCTGTTCCTCAGTTTCCTCGGCTACGCGCTGCTCTACGGGGCGCTGCCGGTGCGCGGCGCCGTCGACTTCGTCGTCGTGCTCGGCTCCGGACTGGTGGGCGGGACGCGGGTGCCGCCGTTGCTGGCGAGCCGCCTGGACCGGGGGTGGGCGGTCGCGGACGCGCAGGAACGGCGGACCGGAGCGGCCGTGCGGCTGGTCACCTCCGGCGGCCAGGGCCCGGGCGAGGACGTGCCGGAGGCCGTCGCCATGGCCGGGTACCTGACCGAACGCGGTTTCCCGCCAGAGCGGCTCGTCCGCGAGGAGCGTTCGCGGACCACGGAGGAGAACCTGCGGTTCAGCCACGCCCTGATGGCACAGCACAAGCCCGACTACCGGTGCGTGGTGGTCACCAACAACTTCCACGCGTTCCGTGCGGCCATCACCGCGCGCCGGGTCGGCGTGCCCGGCCAGGTGGTCGGCTCCCACACCGCCCGCTACTTCCTGCCGAGCGCGACGCTGCGCGAGTTCGTCGCGGTGTTCGTGGCCTACCGCGCGGTCAACCTGCCGGTCTGCGGGATACTGGCCGGCCTCGGGGCACTGTTCTGGCTGCGCTGACCCACGCGTCGCCGACCCGCGCGGCCGCGCCTCAGAAGCGGATGACGTTCCGGTCCAGCGGCATCACGCCGCGGTGCGGGCCCGCGAAGGGCGACGCGACGACGGGCAGCCGGCCGCTCGGCTGAAGGCCCAGGTTGTCGTCCCAGATCCGCGGACCCACCTGGCCGAGCACCGTGAAGCTCCGGAAGGTGAACGGCGGGCTGTCGGTCGGGAAGAACTCGCGCGTCGTCATCACCTGGAAGTGCAGGTGCGGGGTGGTGGAGTTGCCGCTGTTGCCGATCAGGCCCAGTTGCTGACCGGCCGACACCCACTGGCCGACGTGCAGGTGGTCGACCGAGTGGTTCTCCAGGTGCGCGTAGAGGAGGTAGCGGCCCGGCGCGACCTGGAGCACGACGTGGTTGCCGACGGTCTCGCCGATCGGCGGGACCTTGGGCGGCACCGGCGGCTGCTGGTCGCGGAGCCCGTCCTGGACCTCGACCACGCGCCCGGCCTCCGCCGCGAGGACCGGCTGCCGGAAGCTGAGGTAGCTGGTCAGGCGCCTGGGGTCGCCCACCCAGGTCCGGTTGTCCGGCCCCACCTTGAACCAGTCGATCGCGAACCGCTGCGGTACGTCGAGCACTCCGTTGATCGGCGCCAGCCCGCGCCGGTGGTGGGTGTTGCCGCAGCAGCCCTCGCTCACGTACCACTCCCCCGCCTTGACCGGGGCGGCCAGGTCCAGGGGCGCCCGGGTCGACAGCGGGGTCCGGGCGACGGTCTCACGGAAGGTCCCCGCCCCGCTTCCGTCCGGCTTCAGCAGCGTGCCGTCGACGACGTGCTCGATCTGCCGCGGCAGGCGCGTCGACGCGTCGAGGGCGAGGTCGATCCAGACGACCCACGCCGCCGCCCCGGCGAGCACCGGATCGCGGGGCATCCTCCGGGCGACGTCCGCACCCTCGCCGGGAATCGGGCTGCCCAGCGGGTGGGCGGAGGTGGCGAGCTGGGGAGGGTCGAGTGTCGCCAGCACGCCGTGGGCGCGGGCGTCTCGGATGGTGAGGCGTTCGAGCCGGACGTTCGCCCCCGTGGCGTTGGTGAGGAACAGTTCGTAGGAGAGATGGATCTTCCCGTCCACCGCCTTCACGGGCGCGGGCGTGGTGACCAGGGAGGCGGTGAGCGGGGTGAACGCGGTTCCGGGCGGGAGCGCGCGCGGCGCCCCCGCCTGCGCGGCCGGTACGGCGAGGGCCAGCGCGGCCACGCCGCCCAGGGTCGCCTGGAACAGTCGACGGAGCAGGGGTTTCATGGCATCACACGTCCTCACGGCAAAGGGGCCTCGACTGCGTCTCAGCTCTGGTCCGAGGCCGAGGCGTAGATGTTCTTCGGGCTGATGAGCCGGGTGATCGCACGGCTCTCATCGGGCGTAGACGGCGACGAAGTCGCGGGTGGCCTGGGTGTAGTAGCGGTCCGCCGCCTCGCCGAAGTCGAGGATGTTGGTGGGCTTGGGGTCGGCGGGGTTCGCGCGCGCGTCGTAGCTCATGAACGAGGGCCAGGCGCCGTTCATGTCGAGCGGCATCGCCCGGACGGCGCCCGCGTGCTGCATCAGCTCCGCCAGGGTGCGGGCGGACAGCGCCTGGCCGACCACCATGACCACGTCGCCCGAGGCGGTGACGCCGACCCCGGACCGCTCGACGAACTTCTTGCCCTGGTAGGCCCAGCCGTACTGGTACGGCACGTCGATGTCGGACGCGATCTTGCCGCCGTCGACCATCAGCGTCAGGCACTGCCGCACGCCCACCACGTCCGAAGTCATCCGCACGTCCCGGCCCCAGACGCCGATCCTGATCGAGCCGTCCCGGTAGAAGACCTCGGAGGCCGCGCCGTCCCGCAGCGGCGCCTCGGTGCGCCCCGCGAGGTAGAAGCCGCCCTTGGAGGTGCCGTCGGTGATCCGGAAACCGCCGTTCCAGGTGGCGATCAGCCCGGTGCGCTGCCCGACGGGGATGGTGGGCGGCACCGCGAAGGTGCCGCCCGGCTCCCGGAAGCCCGGATGCAGCAGGAACCTGGCATGGGAGGCGCTGATCCAGGCGACCGCCGCCTCGTAGGAGGTGTGCTCGGTGTCGGGACGCACGTAGGTGCCCTGGACGAGCGGAAGGCCGTGCGTGGTGACCAGCGCGCGCCACACCCCCTCGCCGGGCAGGCCCGGGGTGATGGAGGTGGGCATCGGAGCCTGGATCGGCACGGCCGCGCTGCCGGGTCCGGCGCCCTGCGTCGCCCTCATCTGGGCCAGGGCGGCGGCCGAGAGCCGGCCGCCGACCCGGGGCGGGTTCAGCGCGTACTGCCAGTCCTCCAGTTGGTTGACCACCAGGCCCAGGTCGTGGTCGCGGCCCCACTCGGCGAGCCGTGCCTCGACACCGTCCCGGCCCGGGTAGGTCAGCGCCTGGCCGACGGACCAGCACAGCCAGCCCGTGCACAGCACGCCGGCCGCCAGGGCGCTGCGGGTGACCAGGCGCCGGCGTCGGCGCTGATCGGGTGTCAGCTCACGGGCCGGCTTCCACGGCAGCAGCCGCCGGCGTCGGCGTCGGGGCGTGCCGACGGGGGCGTCGGCGTCGTGGTCGGTCATGGCGGATGCATCCCATGGGCGCGGCCAGGTCACACGCCCGCGCCCGGCAATCACCCGCACGCCGCGCCGCGGACCCTACGGGCGGGGCTTCAGCACCGGGGTGGTGGCGCCGAAGACCGGATGGGCGGTGGTCTGCTGGATCCGCGCGGCCTCCCGGCGGATCGCCGGAAGCGCCGCGTAGAGGGTGGAGCCCGGACAGTAGGTGCAGTCCGCGTCGGTGTGCCCGGAGACGGCCGCGAAGGTGGCCCGGGTGCCCGCCTGGAACCGGCTGAGGGAGTCACTGCACGTCAGCGTCGTTGTGGTGGTGACGTCGACGCCGTGCAGGCTCAGCTTCCAGGCAACGAGCGCGCTGATCGCGTGCTGCATCGGCGCGGGCACCTCGGCGCCGTCGCTGAAGGTCCCGATCGCGGCGACGCCGGCGGTGCGGATGTTGAACCCGCTGACGTGGGCCCCGATCACGGGCCGGTCCACGCCGCCGTGCCGCCCCTCGTAGACGGTGCCGAACCGGTCGACGAGGAAGTTGTAGCCGATGTCGTCCCAGCCGCGCCGGCCCGTCTGGTCGTCCTGGATGCTCCAGATGATGTCCGGGACCTCGTGGATCCCGTACTCGTTCCCGCTGTCGGTGTGGTGGACGAAGACGGCCCTCACCGTGTCCGCGTAGCGCGAGGGCGGCAGCCGTCGCGTGGGTGCGACGGTGTCCCAGTCGGACCTCCGGACGATCACGGGCTGCGCGGCCGTCCACCGCAGACTCACCGGTTCGGCCCACACCCGCTCCCGCGCCGGCGCGGGAGCGGGCCCTGCCGAGGCCCGCGCCACCGCCACCGTCGCGCCCCCGACCAGGGCGGCCGCAGCCGCCCGACGCAAGATCAGACGCCGTTCGACGAACATAAGGACGACGATATGCGCGCAGACTCCGCCTACAAACGGATCCCGCGCCGCACCGGCGTGTCAGCCCACCGGCGCGTCAGCCCACCGGCGCGCGGCAGAGCTCGCTGTCCACGAGCGCGCCGATCGCCTGCTGCGTGCGCGCGTCCCCGTCGCCGGTGACCGTCACGGCCGCCGAGCGGGTCCCGTCCGCCGTGACGCCGACCCAGGTCCAGTAGCCCGGGACCTCACCCGGGTGGGTGTAGTAGAAGCCGCCGCACGACAGCGGGAGCCTGCCGATCCCGAGCCCGTAGTCCGCGCCGAGGGCGGGCGCGGGCACCGTGGTCTCCATGTCGGCGAGCTGCGCGGGCCGTAGCAGCCGACCGCCGAGCAGCGCCCGGTAGAACCGGCCGAGGTCGCCCACCGTGCTGATGACCGAGCCCGAGGCGTCCAGGGCGCTCGGGTTGAGCTCGGTGACGTCGACGGCGGTGGCGGCCCCGAAGGCGGAGTAGCCGTGCGCGTGGGGCCCCGGGACGGACGGGTCGGTGCCGGGTGTGGTGGTGGCCGTCAGTCCCAGCGGACGGATGATCCGGTCGTGGACCTCCTCGGCCCAACTCCGGCCGGTGACCGCCTTGATGATCATCCCGAGGAGGACGTAGTCGGTGTTCGAGTACGACCAGGTGCCGACCGGCACGACGGCGGGGTGCCGCAGCGCCAGGGCCACCAGTTCCGTGGGCGTGTAGCTGCGCAGGCGATCGGCCCGGTAGCCGGCGAGGGTGTCCAGGGCGGGAATGTCGCCCACGATGTCGGGGATGCCGCTGGTGTGCTGCAGCAGCTCGCGGACGGTGATCCGGCTCCCGTCGTTGCCGTTCCCGTGGACCACCCCGGGCAGCCAGTGCTCGACGCTTTCGTCGAGCGACAACCGTCCCTCGCTGACGAGTTGCAGCACGACCGTGGCCGTGAACGTCTTGGTGGCACTGCCGATCCGGAAGCGACCGTCCCACGGCACCGGCCGCCCGGTGGCGGTGTCGGCCGTGCCCGCCCGCGCCGCCCGGCGTCCGCCGGGCCAGGTCACCTCCGCCAGCACGCCGACGGTTCCGGTGTCGTGGATCGCGTCCACCTCCTGCTGGAGTCGGCCGGCGGCTGAGTTCGGCCTCGCGCTCGCCACCCCTCCCGACCCGACCGAGGCGGCCGAGGCGATCAGGACGGCGGCGAGGAGGCCGGCCGGCCCGAGCAGGACATGACGGCGCCTTGCGAACACGTGCATGGGAATCCCCGTTTCCGGTGCGAGTCGTGAGCCGCTCTCTGTCGGCCTCCATCCCAGCAGCGGCTCGGGCACCGGCCCATCCTGCCCACCCCCCGCTCCGGCTCCGGTTAACCCCCGTGCGAGCGCGCGGACGGCTCGGGGGGAGCCTCCGGCCGCAGGTCCCGCTCCCAGCGGAGCTCGTCGTCCTGCCACCGGTCGGTCGGGGTGAGACCGGCCGCGGTGGCCACGGCGGCGGAGGGCGCGTTGCCGGGGTGGATGTGGGCGACGATCCGCCGCACCCGCTGCCGCCCCAGCCAGGCGACCAGGCCCTGGGCCGCCTCGGTGGCGATGCCGCGACCCTGCCAGGCGGCGCCCACCACCCAGGCGATCTCCGCCGACGCACCGTGCGCGTCGGTGGTCACGGTCGCCTGGAGGGTGCCGGTCAGCCGGTCCTCGGCGCGGAGCCGGACCACCCAGTTGCACCAGGACTGCGCCGGGTCGGGCGAGCCGGCCATCCAGCGGGTGTAGCGGGCCCGCAGGGCCTCGGCGGTCTCCGGCGTGCCACCGATGAACGTGTGCAGGCCCGGGTCGGCCAGCACCGTCGCCATCTCCTCGGCGTGGGCGACGCACAGCGGCTCCAGGGTCAGCCGCCCGGTGCGGACGGCCTCGGGCCGGAGCTGGCTCGTGCGCGTCTCCTGGCCGTTCACGCGAGCGGACGGACCAGCAGGGCCCGGGCGGCGATGTCGACCATCCGCTGGTAACGGGTCTCGCGGGTGGCCGAGTCCATGGCCTCGCCCGTGCGGATGTGGTCGCTGACGGTCAGCAGGGTCAGCGCCTCGCCTCCCTCGGCGGCGGCCACCGCGTAGAGCCCGGCCGCCTCCATCTCCACGGCCAGGGTGCCGAGAGCGGTGAGCCGGTCGACGACCTCGGGCCGGTCGAGGTAGAAGTAGTCGGAGCTGAGCACCGGGCCCACCTGGGCCGCGTCGCCCGCCACGGAGACCGCGTCGACGAGCAGGCGCGGCGACGGCGCGAGCGAGAGGGAGACGCCTGGCACGCGCACCGTGGCCGTCGTCGCGTCGGTGTGCGCGGCCGACACCACGATCACGTCACCGAGGCCCAGCGACTCCTGCAGTGCGCCCGCGGTGCCGACCCGGACGATGCGCCGCACCCCGTAGAAGCGGAAGAGCTCGGTGGCGTAGATGCTCATCGACGGCGCGCCCATCCCGGACGCCATCACCGACAGCGGCTCGCCCCGGTAGGTGCCGGTGAACCCGAGGATGCCGCGCACATCGGTCACCTGCTTGGCATCCGTGAGCAGGTCCTCGGCGATGCGCCGGGCGCGCAGCGGGTCACCCGGCATCAGCACGCGCGGGGCGAAGTCGCCAGGTTCGGCGCTGATATGGGGGGTGGCCATCAGTCGTTCCGTCCAGGTCGCGCGGGCGTGGTGTCCATGATCACAACGATCCGGCATGAGCCCCGCCCGCGCAACAGCGCAGCAGGCTGGCGGGGCCCTCGGCGGTGGGTGTAGAACAGGCCGCCATGCAGAACTCGCGGCCCGCCGGCGGCCTCTCGCGACGTGAGCTCATACGCGCCCGACTCGGCGCCTGGCGGCTCGGCGCACTGGTCCGCCCCGGACTCTTCGCCGCCGTCGTCGCCTTCCAGATCGTCGGGGCGGAGGTGAAGGCGGACTGGAATCCGGGGCCGGTGTACTTCGTCGGGGCGGCGCTGGCCCTGTTCTACCTGCTCGCCTGGCCGTTCGGCCGCCGGTCCGAACGGCGTCCGCGCGCGCAGCGGTTCTGCCCGGAGGCTGTCGCGATCGCCCGGCGCGCGGCGGAGGAGAACGGGTTCCCGCGACCCTCCGCGGTGGCGATCGTGCCCCAGCCGGTCATCCGGCTGGGCATCCACTGGTTCCCGCGCCGCACCGTCGTGGTGCAGGTGGGTCTGCCGCTGCTCGTCTCACTGTCCGCGGACGAGCTGCGGGTGGTGCTCGCCCACGCGCTCGCGGTGACCGGGGAGCCGCACCCGGCGGCCGCGTTCGAGGTGCTGCACAAGCGCCGTCAGTTCCGTGCGGTACCGGAGCTGATCGCGGCAGGGCGGACCGCCCGGCTGTTGAGCAGGGCGTCGGTCTTCCTGCGGCGCACCGACGCGTTCGCCACCGAGATCGAGGACCGCGCCGACCAGGCGGCCGTCGTGTCCGCAGGGTCCCGGCAGTCGGCGGCCGCGGCACTGCTGGCGGCGGGCCGCACGCTGATGTCCTTCGACGAGTTCGTCTCCGGCTACCACCGTCTGGTCCGGCGGCACCGCAGGATCCCCGAGCACCTGTACAGCGGCTGGCTGGAGGCCCGCGAGGAGGGGTACGCGCTGCCGGCGGACCGCCGCGCCTTCGTGGCCACCATCGCCAGGGAACTGCGGGACGTGCACCCGTCCCTGGCCGGGGAGTTCGGCGACCTGGCCGAGCAGCAGCCCACCGCGACGGCCGCCGTGGTGCCGGTGCTGGCGGTGGTCCCGCCGGACCTGGACCGCGTCATGGCACGGGCCTACGGCGGCAGGCTGATCCCTGCCAACAGCACGCCGCGGGCCCGCGCCTGGCGGGACATCGACCCCGCGCAGGTGTTCGGGCCGCCGCCGGCCACGAGCGGCATGCACGAGGCCGCCTCGACGGTACTCGGGCGCCCCGCCACGGCCGCCGACGTACTGGACCTGCTCAGCACCGCCGACGGTCGGCAGGAGGTGACCCGGGTGATCCTCGCGGACTCGGACGAGAGGATCGTCGGTGATCTGGAGCAGGCCCTGCGCCCGGGGGTGGCCGCGAGCAACGCGGTCCTCCACGAGCTGCTGACCTACGGCTACCGGCGCCTCGACGTGCTGCACCAGATGCGCGTGACGGCCCCTGACGGCTCGGTGCTCGACGTCGCCACCGCCACGGCCGACGCCCTGCGTTCCCCGGAGGCCCGGCAGGACCTCCAGGCCCTGCTCGCCGACGCGGCGGCGAGGTCACGGGCGGCGGCGCCCATCGCCGACGCCCCGGCGTAGGACCGTCGGCGGCGCCGGCTCACTCCGTCTCCCAGCGGCGCAGCTTCTCCGGGTTCCGCACCGCCCAGATCCGGGTGATCCGCCCCGCCGCCACGTCGAACGCGTAGACCGCCGACGTCTCGTCGCCGATGCGCACCAGCAGCCCCGGCCGCCCGTTCACCAGCCGCTCGTGCAGCGTCACCACGGCGGTGGCGGTGACGTGCCGGGCGACCTCGACGACGAACCCGGCGATGCGGGCCGCACCGTGGATCGGGTGCGGGGCCGCCTGGACCACGCCGCCGCCGTCGGCGGTGAAGACGGCGTCCGGGTCGAGCAGCGCGATCAGGCCGTCGAGGTCCTGGGCGTGCCAAACCCGCTGGAAGTCCCGGACCAGCGCGGCCTGTTCGGCCGTCGACGCGCCACCGGCCACGGCACCGGCGCCGGAGCCGCCGCCGGAGCCGGGCGTGGCGCCGGGCGGGCAGGCGGCCCGGGCCCGGCGGCGCGCCACCGAGGCCAGCTCCCGGCAGGCCGCCGGAGTGCGGCCGGTGACCTCGGCCACCTCGGTGAACGGGTAGGCGAACACGTCGTGCAGGATCAGGGCCACGCGCTGCGCCGGGGTCATCGCCTCCAGCGCCACCAGGAACGCCATGCCGACCGACTCGTCCAGGGTCACCCTGTCGGCGGGGTCCGCCGCCTCGGCCGAGGCGACACCGGACCCCGGACGGCCGGTCAGCCACTCCGCCGGGCCCGGCACTGGCTCCGGCAGCCAGTCCCCCACGTACCGCTCGCGCCGGACCCGCGCCGAGGCCAGCTGGTCCAGGCAGATCCGGCCCGCCACCCGGGTCAGCCACGCGGCGGGGACCGCGATCGCGTCCTGCTCCTGCCTGGACATCGCATACCAGCGCGCGTAGGTCTCCTGCACCGCGTCCTCCGCCTCGGCGAGCGAGCCGAGCAGCCGGTAGCCGAGGTTGAGCAGGTGGCGGCGCTCGCCGGCGATCGCGTCGAGGGAGTCGGCGGGTGTGGCTGCGGGTGTGGCCGCGGGCCTGGCTGCGGGATCGGTCGCGTCGGTCATACCTACTCCGACGATCGAACCCCGGGAAGTGTCAGCAGCCGAGCGCCACGGATTCCGCCCTGACATTCCGGCGGGCTGTCTCGTCGTAGGGATCGAAGGGCTCACCACGACGGAAGAGGCAGACAGATCATGACCACGATCGGGATCGTTCTGGGCAGTGTGCGTTCCGGCCGCCGCGGTGGCCAGGTGGCGCAGTGGGTCCTGGAGCAGGCTGGACGCCGGACCGACGCCGATTTCCGGCTGATCGACCTGGCGGACCACCGGCTCCCGCTGCTGACCTCGCCGATACCGGCGATGGCGTCCCGGGGCGCGTACGAGGACGAGCGCACCGCGGCCTTCGGCGCGGCGGTGGCCGCGTGCGACGGGTTCGTCTTCGTGACCTCGGAGCACAACCTGGGCCTGCCGGGCGCGTTGAAGAACGCGCTGGACCACCTCTACGTGGAGTGGAACGACAAGGCCGCCGGGTTCGTCTCCTACGGCGTGAACGGCGGGGTCCGGGCGGTCGAGCAACTCAAGCTGGCCGCTTCGGCGTTGGGGCTGGCAGCAGTGGCCGCGCCGGTGATCCTGCCGTTCGCGGTCGAGTTCGGGGACGGCGGCACGGTCTTCCGCCCGAGCGAGGCCGCCGTCGCATCGCTCGACCGGATGCTGGACAAGGTCCTCGCCTGGACCACGGCCTTGTCGACGCTGCGTACGGGGGCGGACCCCGAGGCGGAGATCCGCGCCCTGATCGCCGCCGTCGTGGACGGCATCCACGCCAAGGACCTGGACGCGCTGCGTCGCAACTACACCACGGACGTCGTCTCCTTCGACGTCCAGCCGCCGCTCCGGCACGTGGGCATCGACGCGAAGTTGAAGAACTGGACGGAGGTCTTCGCGTTCTTCGACGAGGTGGCGTACGAGATGCGCGACCTGAGCGTGCAGGTCGGCGGCGACCTCGCGTTCGCCCACGGTTTCGGCCGGCTGAGCGGCAGGCTCGCCAACGGTGCCACCACGGACGGGATGTGGGTGCGCGCCACGTTCTGCCTGCGGCGCGTCGCCGGCACCTGGCTGATCGTCCACGACCAGGTCTCGGTGCCCTACGACGTGCTGACCGGGCGGGGCTGCGCCGACCTCGAACCGTGAACTCCCTCGATCCCTGTAACAAGATCGGCCGCCGGTGAGTCGTAGGGGGTGACGGGGCGAGGGCCCCGACAGGGAGTGACCATGATGAAGCCGACTCTCCGGGGCGCCGCCGCCACCGGAACCGCCGCCGCACTGCTCGTCCTCGGCCTGGCGGGGACCTCTGCCGGCGCGACCGGCGGGGCCGCGGCGACGTGGACGACGGCGAAGCTGCCCGGGGGTTACGCGACGCTGCTCGGTTCCGCCGCGCCGGACGCGCACACGGTGTGGGTGGTGGGCGCCGCGATCGGGGACCGGGGGCCGCAGCACACGCCGGGCTTCTCGCCCGTGCTGTACGCGCACGACTCCCGCACCGGCGGCGGCTGGCGGGCCGTGCCGACGGCGAAGGACGTGCCGGTGCGGATGAACGCCGTGGCCGCCGTGTCGGACCGGGACGGCTGGCTTGTCGGCGACCAGGCCACGGGGGCGAAGGGCGCGCCGACGGGCGGCGTCTACACCGAGCACTGGAACGGCCGGAGCTGGTCGGTGCAGCAACTGGCCGTGCCGGCCCGCACACAGGGCGCCGGACTGCTGAGCGTCTCCGCCGTGAACCGGTCGGACGCGTGGGCGGCGGGCTGGGTCCAGATCAGCGATCCGGCCACGGCCGGACAGCGGGCCGGCTCCCACGACGAGGGCCTGCTCGCGCACTGGAACGGCACGGCCTGGCAGCGCGTGGCACTGCCCCGGGTCGGCGCCGCCTGGCTGCTGAACTCGGTCACCGCCGTCTCCGGCAAGGACGTCTGGGCCGTGGGCGTCACCGTCCAGGGCGACCGCTCGGTGCCCGTCGCCCTGCACTACGACGGCCACAGCTGGACGGTGCAGCGCGACGCGGCGTTCGCCGGCTTCACGGGCGGCGCCGACGGCGCGGACGGCGCGCTGCTGGGCGTCGCCGCCCACCACGGCGACGACGTCTGGGCGGTCGGCAGCTTCCGGGCGCCCGGCGCCCGCCACAACACCGCCCTGATCGAGCACTGGAACGGCCACCGCTGGAGCCGGGTCGCCGCCCCGGCGGACGCGGGCCCGCTGACGGGCGTCGCCGCGGCGCCGGGAGGCGTCGTCGCCGTGGGCGACTCCGGCGACGCCGCGGGCGACGGCTACGCACTGCGCGTCAGCAACGGCCTGGCGGCCTCGCTGCGCCTGCCGGCGAACACCGCCACCACCCAGTACAGCCCGTGGGCGGTGGGCTACTACCAGGGGACGATCACCGTCCTCGGCGTCATCAGCAGGTCCACGCTGCCCCAGCCGTTGCCCATGGTGCTCACCACCCGGGGCTGAGCCCCGACCGACGGGGCCGTCCGTCGGGGACCGCAGCGGTCCGGTGGGCCACAGGCGGGGCCGATGTGATGGCGTCCCATCACATCGCCCGCCGAACGGCCCCGCTCCACCATGCCCCCTGAGCACCCGGCAGGGACGTCGGGCGGCGCCCAGATCGAGACCCCGATGAAACATGGTCAGCGCCCTGGGCGGCTGACGGCGGTGGCGACCTCTAACGGGACCGGACGGCCGCCAGGGCGTCACGCACGGCGGCGGGGTTCTCGATCCACGGGAAGTGCCCCGCGCCCTCGACCGTGCGGCGCACCACCTGCGGACCGGAGAAGCCCTGGTTCGAGCCGTCACCGGGCAGGTCGACCAGCCACACCGTTCCCGGCATCGCCTCCGGGTCGACCAGGCCCGCCAGCGACTCCGAGCCGAGCCCCGGCCCGCCGGGCACCAGCAGCCAGTTCCACCGCCCGGGGCTCAGCGACGCCCGCCGCAGCCGCACGCCCGAGGACGTCCACCGCTCCTCCATCGTGACCTCCGTCAGTGCGAGCCGGCGGGCCAACCGGAGATCGCCCGGTCCAGGCCCGTCAGGAACAGTTCCACACCCACCGCCGCCAGCAGCAGGCCCAGCAGTCGCGAGCACATCTCCAGCGTCGTGGTGTGGACCTTGCGCAGCAGGCCCGTCGTCGCGACCATGCAGACCGCGTCGATCGCCGCCACGGCCACGAAGGAGGCGACGACGCTGCTGCGCCAGGCCCAGCCGTCGCGGCTGATGGACTCAACCAGGACGGCGGTGACCGCCAGCGGGCTCACCACGTAGGGCAGCAGCAGCTCGCGAAAGCCGGAGATCAGCGGGTGCATCTCGTCCGCCTGCTCCTCGCTGTCGCCGCCGAAGTGGAAGCCGAGCACCAGTCCGACGGCGTAGAGGAAGAAGATGATCCCGCCGGCCAGCTCCAGCGACTCCGCGCTGATGTGGAAGAACTCCGTCACATAGGGCGCCGTCCACGCACACAGCGCGCCCAGGATCGCCGAGGCGGCCGAGGCGAGCAGCGCCACCCGTCGGGCCACGGGCGCGGAGCGCTCCCGCGCCACCTGGGCGAAGGTCAGCATCACCTTCGGCGGTCCGACGACCGCGAAGAAGGTGACGAAGGTGCTGGTGACATTGAGCGGGCCGGTGATCGACGACATGGGCCGATCATCCCGCAGGGTGACCGGCCGCCGCCTCAGCCCGCCGCCCCGCGGCGCTCCGTGTCGATCAGCCCTGGCCGATCGCGGGAGCCTCGAACAGCCGGGTCTGGCGGGGGCCCGCGGCGGGCGGCGTGCTCAGGGCGCGACAGCCCGGAGCTGCTGCTCCAGTTGCGCCAGCGTGCGGTAGCACGGCAGCACCTGGGCGATGGACGCGTTGGGCTCGCGCCCCTCGCGGATGGCGGCGACGAACTCGCGGTCCTGCAGCTCGATGCCGTCCATGGAGACGTCGACGCCGCTGACGTCGATCGGCTCGTCCTTGCCGGTGTACAGGTCGTCGTAACGGGCGAGATAGGTGCCGGTGTCGCCGATGTAGCGGAAGAAGGTGCCCAGCGGACCGTCGTTGTTGAACGACAGCGACAGCGTGCAGATGGCGCCGTTCTCGGCGCGGAGCTGGATCGACATGTCCATCGCGATGCCGAGCTCGGGGTGGATCGGGCCCTGGATCGCGTTGGCCTGCACGATGGGCGAGCCGGTCTGGTGGGCGAACAGGTCCACGGTGTGGGCGGCGTGGTGCCACAGCAGGTGGTCGGTCCAGGAACGGGCCTGGCCCAGCGCGTTGAGGTTGGTGCGGCGGAAGAAGTAGGTCTGCACGTCCAACTGCTGGATCCGGTACTCCCCCGCCGTGATGCGCCGGCGCACCCACTGGTGGCTGGGGTTGAACCGCCGGGTGTGCCCCACCATCGCGACCAGCCCGGTGCGCCGCTGCGCGGCCAGGCACGCCTCGGCGTCGGCCAGGGAGTCGGCCAGCGGGATCTCGGTCTGCACGTGCTTGCCCGCCTCCAGGCAGGCCAGCGTCTGCGCGGCGTGCAACTGGGTGGGGGTGGCCAGGATGACGGCGTCGACGTCGTCCATGGCGAGCACCTCGTCGAGGTTCGCCGCGGCGCGGTCGATGCCCTGCTCGGCGGCGAACTTCCGCGCGCTCTCCAGGCGGCTGCTGACGGCGGCGACCAGCTCGACGCCCTCGATCCGGCGCAGCGCCGCCGCGTGCTTGGCGCCGAAGGCGCCGCCTCCGGCGAGCGCGATCCGCACGGTCTTCTGCTCGGTCATGTCACTCCTCCGAGGCGGGCGCCACGGCCCGCGGGTGGTTGTCCAGGATCAGGTGGCCCACGGCGGTGTTGGACGCCGGGACATGGTAGAAGCGGTGTCTGACCTGCACCGTCCCGGTGTCGTCGACGTCGCTCATCGCGCCGCGCGCGATCAGCCACATGACGAGCTCGATCCCCTCGGAGCCCGCCTCCTCGACGTACTCCAGGTGCGGGAGCTGCGCCAGGCCGGCCGGATCCTCGATCAGCCGGTCCAGGAAGGCGTTGTCCCACACCCGGTTGATCAGCCCGGCGCGGGGGCCCTGCAGTTGGTGGCTCATGCCGCCGGTGCCCCAGATCTGCACCGTGAGCGGGCGCTCGTAGGACTCGATCGCGCGGCGCAGCGCCCGGCCGAGCTCGAAGCAGCGGGCGCCGGACGGCACCGGGTACTGCACCACGTTGACGTGGAGCGGGATCACCTTGCAGGGCCACCTCTCGACGTCGCCGAACATCAGCGACAGCGGGACGGTCAGGCCGTGGTCGACCGTCATCTCGTTGACCAGGGTCAGGTCGAAGTCGTCCCGGATCAGGGAGTGCGCGATGTGCGCGGCCAGGTCCGGATCCCCCTCGATGCCGGGGACCGGCCGGGGACCGTAGCCCTCGTCGGCGGCCGGGTAGGCGGCGCCGGTGCCGAGGGCGAACGTCGGGACGATCGACTGGTCGAACGCGGTGGCGTGGTCGTTGTAGACCAGGAAGACCACGTCGGGCAGGTTGTCCCGCTCCCACTGCTTGGAGTACGCGTAGCCCTCGAAAACGGGCTTCCAGTACGGCTCCTCGGTCTTGTGGTGGTCCAGGGCCGCGCCAATCGCCGGCACGTGCGAGGTGAAGACGGCGCCGGTGATCACGGCGTGCTCGGCCGGGGGCGCCTGGTCGGCGTGGGCGGCCTCCAGCACCGCGTGGTCGATCCGGTTGCCCTCGACGGAGCGGCCGCCGGCGACCATCATCGCCCGGTACTCCTCCTCGCTCATGCCGGTCATGGAGCCTGCCATCTGCTGGAACGAGAGCCCCAGCGCGGCACCCCACTTGGCGAGGAAGTAGATGTTGCCGCCCTCGCGCATCGCGGCGTTGAGGTCGTGGTCGAGCAGGGCCTGCTTCTGCTCCTCGCGCAGCGGCCAGGCGTCGAGGTAGGCGCGCTGGTCGGCGAGGAAGGCGGCCCGGTTCTCCGCGGTCATCAGCGACATGCAGAACTGGTTGAGGTGGTAGCCCTTGGCGGACTGCTCGGCGTCGAAGATCGTCGTTCCGGGGACGAGCTTGTAGGTCTTGTCCAATGACACGGGGTCAGCCCTCCTCGGAGGTGGTGGTCTCGGGCCAGTACAGACGCGTGGGGTTGTCGACGAGCAGCTTGCGCTGGAGCTCCGCCGTCGGTGCGATGTACGGGACGAAGTCGACGAGCAACCCGTCGTCAGGCATGTGGTCGGTCAGGTTCGGGTGCGGCCAGTCCGTCCCCCACAGCACCCGGTCGGGGAACTCCTCGACCACGCGCCGGGCGAACGGGACCACGTCGCGGTAGGCCCGCTGCTCGCCGGCGAGCGCCGCCGGACCGCTCACGGAGAGCCGCTCCGGGCAGGTCACCTTGCACCAGATGTCGTCCCTGGCCCGCATGAGGTCGAGGAAGGCCGCAAACTCCGGCCCGTCCGGGTCCTTGGTGACGTCGGGCCGGCCCATGTGGTCGACCACCAGCGGCACCGGGACGGAGAGGAAGAACTCGCGCAGGTCGGCCAGGTCGTCGGCCTCGAAGTAGACGACGACGTGCCAGCCCAGCGGCTCGATCTTCGCGGCGATGTCCAGCAGGTCCTGCTGGGGCGCGGCGTCGACGAGCCGCTTGACGAAGTTGAACCGCACGCCGCGCACGCCCGCCTCGTGCAGCTCGCGCAGCTCGGCGTCGCTGACGTCGCGCCGAACCGTGGCGACGCCGCGCGCCCGGCCGCCGGAGGCGCGCAGGGCGTCGACCATGGCGCTGTTGTCGGCGCCGTGGCAGGTCGCCTGGACGACGACGTTGCGGGCGAAGCCGAGGTGGTCGCGCAGCGCGAAGAGCTGGTCCTTGGACGCGTCGCACGGGGTGTACTTGCGCTCGGGCGCGTAGGGGAACTGCGCGCCGGGGCCGAAGACGTGGCAGTGCGCGTCGACGGCGCCCTCGGGCAGGGTGAACCGGGGGCGGCTCGGGCCCGCGTACCAGTCGAGCCAGCCGGGGGTCTTCTCGAACTCTGTGCTCATTCTTCAGTCCTCGTAACGCAGTCCGAGCTCGGCCAGCGGGCCTCGCATCCCGTACAGGTCCAGGCCCAGCTCGCCCGCGCAGAACCGCGCGCGCTTGCCCTCCTCGTTCGCCTCCCGCTTCGCGCAGGCCTCGGCCACCTCGGCGGCCCGCTCGCGCGGCACGACCACGACGCCGTCCGCGTCGGCGACGACGACGTCACCCGGACGCACCAGCGCGTTGGCGCAGACGACCGGCACGTTGACCGAGCCGAGCGTCGCCTTGATCGTGCCCTTGGCGTTGACCGCCCGGGAGAAGACGGGGAAGTCCATCTGCTCCAGCTCGGCCACGTCGCGCACACCGCCGTCGATGACCAGGCCCTTGCAGCCGCGCGCCCGGAACGAGGTGGCGAGC
This sequence comes from Streptacidiphilus sp. MAP12-33, assembly GCF_041261265.1. NCBI lineage: Bacteria > Bacillati > Actinomycetota > Actinomycetes > Kitasatosporales > Streptomycetaceae > Streptacidiphilus > Streptacidiphilus sp. MAP12-33. The sequence continues at coordinate 88,344 of NZ_JBGCCA010000005.1, read as the reverse complement.
AACTCGCCGAAGAAGCCGTCCTCGCTCTCGGTGGTGCAGGCCGCGACGACGACATCGCCGTCCTGGATCTGCTCGGCCGCGACGTGCAGCATCCAGTTGTCGCCGGGCTGGAGCAGCACGGTGACGGCGGTGCCGCACAGGCGCGCCTTCGGGTAGACCGGCCGCAGGTAGGGGCGGGTCAGGCCGACCCGGCCCATGGCCTCGTGGATCGTTGCGACGCCGAACGCCGAGAGCGCGGCGACGGCCGCCGGGTCGGCGCGGGTGACGGCTGTGTGGACGACGCCGAGTTCGGTGTGTTCCATGGCTTCTGCTCCTCGGGTCAGCAGGGTCAGCGGGTTCAGCGGCCGGCGGCGGCGAGGCGCGCGGCCAAGCGGGGGTAGACGCGCAGGGCGTTGCCGCTGTAGACGGCGGCACGCTCGGCGTCGGAGAGGTGGGGGGTGGCCTCGACGTACCGCTTGGTGTCGTCGAAGTAGTGGCCGGTGCGCGGGTCGACGTCGCGGACCGCGCCGATCATCTCGCTGGCGAAGAGCACCGAGCGGCTGGGGATCACCTGGGTGAGCAGGTCAATGCCGGGCTGGTGGTAGACGCAGGTGTCGAAGAAGACGTTGTCCAGCAGTGTCTCCGGGTCCGGCCGGCCGAGCGCCATCGCGAGGCCCCGGAACCGGCCCCAGTGGTAGGGCGCCGCGCCGCCGCCGTGCGGGATCACGAACCGCAGGGTCGGGAAGTCGGCGAACAGGTCGCCCTGGACCAACTGCATGAACGCCGTGGTGTCGGCGTTGAGGTAGTGCGAGCCGGTGGTGTGGAAGGCCGGGTTGCACGAGGTGCTGACGTGGATCATCGCGGGGATGTCGTACTCGGCCATCGCCTCGTAGAGCGGGTACCAGCTGCGGTCGGTCAGCGGCGGCGCGGTCCACCGGCCGCCCGAGGGATCGGGGTTGAGGTTGACGGTGACCGCACCGAGCTCCTCGACCGCGCGGCGCAGCTCGGGCAGGCAGGTGGCGGGGTCGACGCCGGGCGACTGCGGCAGCATCGCGCCCATGGCGAACCGGTCGGGGTAGAGCGCGGCGACCCGGTGGACCAGGTCGTTGCAGATGCGCGCCCACACCGAGGAGACCTCGAAGTCGCCGATGTGGTGGGCCATGAAGCTGGCCCGCGGGGAGAAGATGGTCAGGTCGCTGCCGCGCTCGTCCATCAGGCGGAGCTGGTTCTCCTCGATCGCCCGGCGCAGGTCGTCGTCGGTGATGACCAGCTCGTCGGGGTCGGGGGCGTGCTGCGGCGATCCGATCGCGGCGATCTGCCGGTCCCGCCACCGGGCCAGCTGCTCCGGTGCGGTCGTGAAGTGGCCATGGCAGTCGATGATCATGTCTGGTCCTCGGGAGCTGTGGGGGTGGTCAGCCGATGCCGCGGGTGGGCCAGCCGGTGTACTGCTCGGCGAGGTAGGCGCGGCCTGCCCGGGTGCCCACCACGTTGTCCAGTTCGCCGAGTTGGCGCCGCAGGTCGAACGGCGTCGCGTCCGGCGCGGTGTGCAGCAGCCGGGTCATCCAGGAGGAGAAGTTCTGCGCCCGCCAGATCCGCTGGAGGGCCTGCGGCTGGTAGGCGTCGAGCGCTGCCGCGCCCTCCGCGCCGAGGGCGCGCACCAGCACCTCGGCGAGGACCTTCACGTCGTGCAGCGCGAGGTTCAGGCCGCGGGCGCCGGTCGGCGGCACGGTGTGCGCGGCGTCGCCCGCCAGCAGCAGCGAACCCCAGCGCATCGGCTCCTGCACGAAGGAGCGGAAACGCAGCACGGCCCTGTCGGTGATCGGCCCCTCGTGGAGCCTGAACGCGTCCTGACCCGCCACCCGGGCCTGGAGCGTCTCCCAGATCCGGGCATCGGACCAGGCGTCGACCTGTTCGTCGGGCGCGCACTGGAAGTACATCCGCTGCACCGTCTCGGTCCGTTGGCTGATCAGCGCGAAGCCGTGCTCGGAGTGCGCGTAGACCAGCTCCGGCGCGCTGGCCGGCGCCTCGGCGAGGATGCCGAACCAGGCGAAGGGGTACTCGGCGCCGACCCGCACCCGGCGGTCCTCGGGCACCAGGTCCCGGCACGTGCTGCGCGACCCGTCCGCGCCCACGACGTAGCGCGCGCGGATCTCGTGCCGCGTCCCGTCGGGCGCGGTGAAGCGGACCCGGGGTGCGTCGGTTTCGACGTCGCGCACCTCGGTGTCGCTGATGCCGAAGTGCACGGCGCCGCCGTCGCGTTCGCGGGCGTCGGCGAGATCGGTGAAGACGTCGGTCTGCGGGTAGAGCCAGACCGACGCGCCCACGAGGTCCTTGAAGTGGATGCGGTGCGCCTGACCGCCGAAGCGCAGTTCGATGCCCTCGTGCTCGTGGCCCTCGCGCAGGATCCGGTCGCTGACACCTGTCTCGACCAGGTCCCGGGCCGAGTCGGCCTCCAGGATGCCCGCGCGCTGCGTGGTCTCGATCTGGTGCCGGGTCCGGGTGTCAATCACGACGCTCTCGACACCGGCGCGCCCGAGCCGGTGCGCCAGCATCAGTCCGGCGGGGCCGGCGCCGACGACCGCGACGGGCACCGAGGTGACGGTGTCGACGGTGTCGGTGGTGGTGGCTTGGGCCATGGCGTTGCGTCTCCTGAGCGACTGCGGTCCGGAACGCATCGAACGCTCGCAGCAGGACCGGCGGCCGGTCAGCAGTGTTTCCGCCTGACGGAAGCCGAGTCGGGCTCAGGTGGTGCGGCCGGTGGTGCGGCCGATGGTTCAGCCCGTGGTGCGGCCGATGGTTCAGCCCGTGGTGCGGCCGATGGTTCAGCCCGTGGTGCGGCCGATGGTTCAGCCCGTGGTGCGGGCCCTTCGGCCGAGCTCCTCGGAGATCCCCTGCGCGGCCCGCAGCAGCGGCTCCCGCAGCCCGCGCGCCCGGCTGGCGCCGCGCGCCGCGATGACGATCCCGAGCGCGGCGCTGACCGGCCCGGTCCGCCCGATCCGCACCGGCGCGGCCACGGCAACCGTGCTCTCGGAGAGCTGCCGGTCGCTCACGATCACGTGCTCGCGGCGGATCCGGTCCAGCTGCGCCCGCAGGGTCTTCGCGTCGGTGACGGTGTGCGGAGTCCAGGCGCGCAGGGGCGCGTCCAGCACGGCCTCCTGGATGTCCGCCGGCGCGTGGGCGAGCAGCACCCGGCCCATGCCGGTGGCGCTGATCGGGAACCGGGAGCCGACCATCGTGAGCAGCTCGACGGAGCGGTGCCCGGCGATCCGCTCGACGAAGACCAGCTCGGTCCCCTCCCGCACGGCGAGCTGGATGTTCTCGTGCGTGGCCTCGTACAGGTCCTGCATGAACGGCAGTGCCACGTCCCGCAGGATCTGCGTGCGCGGGGCACCCGAGGCGATCTCCCACAGGCGCAGGCCGACGTGCCAGGAGCCGTCCTCGTCGCGTTCGAGCGCACCCCAGGCGGCCAGCTCGCCGACGACGCGGTGCGTGGTGCTCAGAGCGAGGCCGGTACGCTGAGCGATCTCCGACAGGGTCTGCGACTGGCGCTCGCGGTCGAAGGTCGACAGGATCCGGAGAACCTTTCCCGCCGCGGTGCTCTGGGTTTCGCTCACCCGCCCAGTTTCGCAGAACGCACCGTTTGAGCCGTTAAGCCGTTAAGCCGTTAAGCCGTTGAGCTGCGCAGACGCGCGTCGGACGCTTGGAGGAAGCGACGTGGAGCAAGAGATTTCCGGACTGTCCTCGATGGCAACGAGGCTGCTCCTGGCCGAGCTGTCCGAGCGCCTCCGGCTCACGCACGCGCTGCCGGTCCGCTTCGACTCCGCCGGCGGCGTCGACATCGCCCGCCGCGTCCGCGCGGGCGCGGCGGCCGACGTCCTGGTCCTCGCCGACGACGCGCTGGCCGCGCTGGCGGCGGAGGGGCACGTGCGCGCGGACACGGTCCGGCCGCTGTGGGTCTCCCAGGTCGTCGCGGCGGTACCCGCGGGGGCACCGGCCCCGGCCCTCGCCACGGAAGCCGATCTGCGGGCCGCGCTGCTGACGGCGCAGCACATCGCCTACTCCACCGGCCCCAGCGGCACCGCCGTCCTCGACCTGATCACCCGCCTCGGCCTCACCGACCAGCTGACCGACCGCCTGCTCCAGGCCCCGCCCGGGGTCCCGGTCGGCACCCTCCTCGCCTCCGGCGCGGCGGACCTGGCGTTCCAGCAGCACAGCGAACTGATGAACCTCCCGGCCGTGACCATCCTCGGCCCCCTGCCGGGCACGACGGCGATCGAATCGACCTTCAGCGGCGCCGTCCTGACAACCTCGGCCCGACCCTCCCGCGCCGCCGACCTCCTCACCCTGTTGACCTCGGCCGCGTCGGCCCGAACGGCCCACTCCCACGGCATGCGCGCCGCCGCGTAGGACGGCCTGGCTCCGTGGCGGAGGCGCGGAGACGGGACCGGACGCAGGCACCCGAAGTCCGGCTGGCCGCCCCGCCGACGGCGACTGTTCGGCCACCGCTGCGGATGTGGTCAGTCGGACGTCCGGCCATCCGACGACCGCTCGAGGCCCACCTGCACCTGCACCTGCACCTGCACCTGCAGGGCGGCCTCCGCCCGTGTCAGAGCCCAGCGCATGTGATCGGCATGTTGGCGGTCGCAGGACAAGTCCGGTGAACGGAAGCGACACCGACGCCCTCGGGGAAGATCACTCCGCCGGCAGCGCGACGGGAGTCCCGGCGGGCGCGTAGCCGGTGCGCGGCGGGGGCAGGAGACTGGTGGGCCGCAAGCACTCTCCTACAGGGAGGCGAGCCGGATGGGACTCGTGCAACGCACCACCGGACTGTTCAAGGCCAAGGCGAACAAGGCGCTGGACCACGCCGAGGACCCGCGCGAGGTCCTGGACTACGCCTACCAGCGCCAGACACAGCTGTTGCAGCAGGTCCGGCGCGGGCTGGCGGACGTGGCCACCAGCCGCAAGCGGGTCGAGCTGCAGCGCACGCAGCTCGCCCGGTCCGCCGCCACGCTTCAGGAACAGGCCGGAAAGGCCCTCTCCGCCAACCGCGAGGACCTCGCCCGCGAGGCGCTGACCAGGAGGACCGCCGTCCTCGCGCAGGACGCGGAACTGCAGGAGCAGCTCGCCGCCCTCCAGCAGGAGGAGGAGAAACTCACCGCCGCCTCGCAGCGGCTGGAGACGCAGGTCGACGCGTTCCGCACGCGCAAGGAGACCGTGAAGGCCGCCTACACGGCCGCCGAGGCGCAGACCCGCATCAGCGAGTCCGCGACCGGGATCGCAGGCGGCATGGAGGACATCGGCGCCGCGATGCAGCGGGCCCAGGACCGCACCGAGCAGCTCCAGGCCCGCGCCGCGGCACTGGACGAGCTGACAGCCTCGGGAGCCCTCGACGACCCGGCCTCCCCGCTCGCCCGGGACGAGCTGGGAGCGCAGCTGGACGCGGTCACCTCCGGCGGCGAGGTGGAGGCCGAACTGGCCGCGATGAAGGCCGAACTCGCCGCCGCAGCCCAGCCGCCCGCCTCCCTGGAACCCGCCCCGGAACGGCCCGCGCCCGCGGAGGCGGCGGAAGGCGGATCGGCCCCGGAGCCCGCAGGCGGCGGGGTGCCGGCCGAGGCCGGAGAGCCCCCGGCGCCCGCGGAGCCCGGGACGGACGCGGCGGGCCCGGGCAAGCGCGGGCCGAACGACTGAGCCCGCCACGAGGCGGGGCAGCGCCCCGGCCCTCACGCCGCAGCCTGCCCGCCCAGGTGGTCCGCCTGCGGCGTGCCGGCGCACCGGGTGACCCTGATGCCGACTCGGCCGGCCGGAGGCCGGGGGCTCAGTCCTCCTCGACCGCGTGGCGGACGCGGCGGGAGGGCTGGAAGGCGTAGAGGTCGAGGATGTCCGGCGGGTCGGCGAGGCCCGGGCCGCCCGAGGCCGTCCAGGTGGCTATGTCGGCGGTGGCGCCGGGGTCGTTGACCAGGCCGAGCCAGGTGGGGCGGCCGCCCGCGCGGCGGCCCTCGGCGGAGGGCTGGACGACGATCACGTTGGCCTGCTCGCAGGCGTCCAGGCAGTCCACCACCCGCACGCTCGCGCTGTCCGCGAGAGCCGTCCGCAGCTCACGCAGCTGCGCGGCGTGGTCCAGGCGCGGGATCTTCGGCGTGCCACAGCAGCAGCCGCGGCAGACGGTGACAGTGGGACGCGCCGCTCCCGCCCGCTCGTCGGCCTGCGCCTTCTGCGCGGCACGGCCCCCGCGACGGCTCACCGGGACACCTCCACGCCGGTCTTCCGGGCGAGGTCCGCCGCGTCGGCCGAACCCGCGCCGGCAGCGCCGGACGTTCCGGCCGTGGCCACACCGCCGGACGTTCCGGCCGTGGCCACACCGCCGGACGTTCCGGCCGTGGCCGCAGCGCCGGCCTCGGCCTCCACACCCGCCACGCCCGCCGGGGACGCCTCGCCGGCACGGCGCCAGGCAGCGTCGCGCAGCAGGCGCAGGCCGTTGAGGCCGACGAGGACGGTGGAGCCCTCGTGCCCGAGCACGCCCAGCGGCAGCGGCAGGCGGCCGGCCAGGTCCCAGACCACCAGCGCGGTGATGAACACCGAGGCGACCACGAGGTTCTGCACCACCAGCCGCCGCGCGCGCCGCGACAGGGCGATCACGGTGGGGACGGTGGCCAGCTCGTCCCGGACGACGACCGCGTCGGCCGTCTCCAGGGCGAGATCGGAGCCCGCCCGGCCCATCGCGACGCCGGTGTGCGCGGCGGCGAGCGCGGGGGCGTCGTTGACGCCGTCGCCGATCACCAGGGTGCGCAGGCCGGCCTGCTCGTGCTCGGCCACGGCCGCGACCTTGTCCTGCGGCAGCAGGCCGGCGCGGACGTCGGTGATGCCGACCTCGGCGGCGAGCCGACCCGCCGCGCGCGGGTTGTCGCCCGTGACCAGGATCGGGGTCCGCCCGGTGAGCGCGCCCAGCCGCGCGACCGTCGCGGCCGCGTCCGGGCGCAGGCGGTCCGCGATGCCGAGCACGCCGACCGGCGCGCCGTCCCGCAGGACGAGCACGGCCGTCCGGCCGCCCTCCTCCAGCCGGTCCGCGACGGCCCACGCGGCCGACGCCGCCGCGTCCGGGCCCCGGTCCAGCAGGCGCGCGGGCGCGCCCACGGCGACCACGCGTCCGCCGACCCGCGCGGTGACACCGACACCGGGGGTGGAGGTGAACTCCTCCGCCGGGACCAGGGTCAGCTCGCGGGCCCGGGCGGCGCAGACGACGGCCCGGGCGAGCGGGTGCTCACTGGGGTGCTCCACGGCCGCGGCCAGCGCCAGCAGTTGGGCGTCGCTCAGTCCGCTGCCCGGAAGCGGGCACAGGTCGGCGACGCGGGGCGTGCCCTCGGTCAGGGTGCCGGTCTTGTCGAGCGCCACGGCCTGCGTCCGGCCCAGCTGCTCCATCACGACCGCCGACTTGACCAGCACGCCGTGCCGTCCGGCGTTGGCGATGGCGGACAGCAGCGGGGGCATGGTGGCGAGGACGACCGCGCACGGGGAAGCGACGATCATGAACGTCATGGCGCGCAGCAGCGCGCCGGACAGGTCGGCGCCGAGCGCGAGCGGGATCACGAACACGGCGACGGTGGCGCAGACCATGCCGATCGAGTAGCGCTGCTCGACCTTCTCTACGAAGAGCTGCGTCGGCGCCTTGGTCTGCGACGCCTCCTCCACCATGGCGACGATGCGGGCGATGACGGACTCGCTCGCGTCGCGCTCGACGCGGACGCGCAGCGCGCCGGTCCCGTTGAGCGTGCCGGCGAAGACCTCGTCGCCCACCTGTTTCGGCACCGGCAGCGGCTCGCCGGTGATGGTCGCCTGGTCGACCTCGCTCGCGCCGTCCAGGACCCGGCCGTCGGCGCCGACGCGCTCCCCCGGGCGGACCAGGACCACGTCGCCGACCGCGAGCTCCGCGGTGGCGACGTTCTCCTCGGTGCCGTCGGCGAGCAGACGCGTGGCGGTGGCCGGGGCGAGGTCGAGCAGGCCGCGCACGGAGTCGGCGGTGCGGGCGGTGGCCAGCGCCTCCAGGGCGCCCGAGGTGGCGAAGATGACGATCAGCAGCGCGCCGTCCAGCACCTGCCCGATCGCGGCCGCACCGAGCGCGGCGACGACCATCAGCAGGTCGACGTCGAGGGTCTTCTCGCGCAGCGCGGTCAGCCCGGCCCAGCCGGGCTCCCAGCCACCCGCCGCGTAGCAGAGCGCGTACAGCGGCCCCCACGCCCACCCGGGGGCCCCGGAGAGCTGGAGCGGCAGCGCGACCAGGAACAGGACCAGCGCCGCGAGCGCCCAACGGGCCTCGGCCAGCGCCAGCACACGCGTCCTGCGCCGGGGGGCGGCGGCTGCCGCGGGCGCGGCGGGGCGTTCGAGGAGGGTGCTCGACATCAGGATGGTTCTTCCAAGCGGAGGGGCAGGTTCGGCACTCCACTATACGGGAACATGTGAACAGGTCGTCACGCGTTCTCGGTATGATGGTCGCATGGGCCATGGGATCAGCACCACCAGCACCGCGCGCGAGCGCCTCGACGCCGTGGGCGCGACCGCCGTCGCGACGACCCTGCAGGCGCTGGCCACCCCGTCACGGCTGCTGATCCTGGCCCAGCTCCAGGAAGGCCCGTGCGCGGCCACCGATCTGGCCGACGCCGTCGGCATGGAACGTTCCGCCTGCTCGCACCAGTTGCGCCTGCTGCGCAATCTCGGCCTGGTCAACGCCGAGCGGCGCGGCCGCTCGATCGTCTACTCCCTCTACGACAACCACGTCGCGGACCTGCTCGACCAGGCCCTCGGCCACGTCGAGCACCTCCGGGCCCCGGCGGCCGGCTGACGGGGCGTGAACTGTCCTCGCGCGACCCCCGTCCGCGCGAGGACACGGGCAATCTAGACAAGACCGGCATGCGCTGCCTAGTTTCGCCGTGCACAGTGCTCCCCCTCTCCCGGTGTCGGACTGCACAGTGACGACGACGAACGAGGACCGCGTGAACACTCCGGCTGCCCCCACGTCCGCTCCCGGTCGGCGCGACCGCCGGGCCGACGACGTGCTGGCGATCCAGCGCTCGGCCCGCAAGGGCGGGACCGGATCGGTGCTGCGCTGGCTCTCCGGACGCACCGGCGCGCGGATCCGCCTCGTCGGCGCCGACGGCGCGATCCTGGCCACGGGCGACGCCGAACCGGGCGACACCGGGACGCAACCGCCGGACCAGGGCCGCACCGGGCCGGCCCGCCGCGCCGCGCATGCCCTGCGCTCCCGCGCCCTGGGGACGTTGACCTTGGACGAGGAGGGCGTCACAGCCGTCGCCGTCACGTTGAGCGGTGCGGCGGCCGACAGGACCGCACCGGTGCTCACCGCCGTCGCCACCGCACCCGCGGTCGAGGGCCTGGCCCTGCTGCTCGCCGACGCCGCTCCGGCGCTGGCCCTGTGCCGGCGGGAGGAGCGCACCGCGACGCGGCTGCGCCGCGTGGAGATCGCCGAGTCCAGGAACCGCGAGGCGGTGCTGCACCTGCTGATGAACGGTCACGTCTCCACGGCACGTCAGATCGCCGACGTGCTGGGCCCGGTCCTGCCCGACGTGCTGCGCTTCCACGTGGTCGCCACGCCGCCGCGGATCAAGAATCCGCTGGCCCGCCGCTGCGCCGAGATCCTGCCGGAGGCCTGGGTCGTCCCCTGCCCCGTCTACGACGACCACATCCTGGTCCTGGTCCCGGCCGACCCCGACGCGCCGGCGGCGCACCCCTCCCCGTTCGCGACCGCCGTCACCGCCGCCACGGACGAGTGCCTGGTCGGCGTCAGCGACGCCGTCCCCGTGCGCGACACCGCCGTGGGTTACGCGCAGGCGTTCCACGCCCTGGTCGACGCACGGACCCGGACGCAGCGGTGGGCCGCCTTCACCCACCGCCCCGATCCCGCCCTGGTCACCGACGCGGTGGTCCGGCGGTGGGCCGGGCAGCTGCTCCAGCCGCTGCGGGCCCACCTCCCCCAGCGTCCCCAGGACCCCGACGGCGCCGAGCTCGCCGTGACCGCGCACGCCTGGCTCGCCTTCTCCTCCGGCGCGTCCTCCCTACTGAAGATCCACCGCAACACCCTGGCCGCCCGGCTGCACCGGATCGAGGAGCTGCTCGGCCTCGATCTCGACCGGCTCGCCGACCAGTCCCGGCTCGCCCTGGCCCTGCGCACCGAAGCCGGGCCCGCGACAGACATCGGAACCGGGCCCGGGACAGGGACCGGGCCCGGGACGGGTGTCGACGCGCCCGACGTGCCGTCGCTGGACGAGCTGCTCGCCCGGCCCGCCATGGTGGACTGGGCACAGGGACTGCTCGCCCCGCTCGACGCCGCACCCGACGCGGCCCGCACCGTGGACGTCTGGCTGCGGCACGACGCCCGGCTCACGCCCACCGCCGGGGAGCTGACGATCTCCGTCACGGCCGTCCGAAAGCGTCTGGCCCGCGCGGAGGAGCTCCTCGGCCGCTCACTGCTGCGGCCGCCCTCCCAACGGCACGAGCTGTGGCTGGCGGTCCGGACCCTCGACCTGGCGGAAGGCGGCGGGACCCACCCGCCCATCCACATGGCGGACGGGTCCGGCAGGACCGCCGGGGAGCCGTGTTAGGGTCCCGGCATGCAGCGCCCCACCAGCCCCGCCATGATGCGAATGATGCCCCCGCCACCGGAGGCGCTTCGCTAGCGAAGCCTGCGCGCACACAGACGCGAAGGACCCTCCGGAAACGGAGGGTCCTTTTTTTGTTGCCCCGCCTCTCCCGTCCAGCCCCTCCCGCCCAGCCCCTCCCGAACGAGCCGCAAGGACCCCTGCCGTGACCCACCGACCCGTCATCGCCCTCACCGACTGCGCCGACGCCAACGCCCAGGCCCGCCAGGCGGCACGGATCGCCGCCCTCTTCGGCGCCACGCCCAGCATCCTGCCCCTCGCCGGGGACGACCCCGAGGGCGCCGCGGCGCTGACGCTGCTGGACCTGCTCCGGGCCACCGACCTGATCGGCGGCACGACCGAGCCGCTGGTCGTGCTCGTCAACATCGCCCCCCGGGACGGCCACTGGCCCAACGGTGTGCCGTTCTGCTGGTTCACCTACCGCGGGCACCTGGTGGTCTCCACCCTGAGCCCGCGCGTGCTGGCCTCGGTCGGTGCCCACCTCGGGGTCACCGAGGTACATGTGACGGACGTGCGCGAGGTGGTCGAGGCGGCGGCGGGGCAGTGGGCGCAGTTCACCGCGGAGCAGGTCGAGGAGATCGTCCACACCCAGTTCCGCAGCCTGTGGTACGTGCCGCTGCTGGCCCGCTGGCTGGTGGACGGCCACCCCGTGCCGGCCGAGACGCAGCCCGTGCCGGTGCCCGCCGGGGCGCACGCGGGGGCGGAGAACCCGCGGATCGCCGTGATCGACAACTTCGGCAACTGCAAGCTGGACATCCCCGCCGCCGAGTTGCCCGGCTACGCCGAGCGGGGCGCGATCGTCGTGCGCAGCCGCCGCGACGGGCGCCCGGTCCAGGTGCGCTGTTACGACCGTCTGCCCGACGTGCCGCGCGGCGAGGCCGGGTTCACCACCGGGAGCTCCGGCGTCGGCTTCGCCGAGCTGGTGGTCCGCGGCGGCTCCGCCGCCGAGCTGTTCGCCCTGCGCCAGGGCGACCGCCTGCTCTCCCCGGCCTGACCGCCCGGCTCGTCGGCCCGCCCGTGTCCACGCCACGGCGGGCCGTATCCGGCGGGAAGGCGCCATCCTCGTGTCATGTTCCCGCCACTCACGAGGACTTCCCCACGGCCGGTGGTGACACCACGATGCGCCTGTCCCGTGTCGGCGGACCGCCGGCACCCATCGGTACGTCCTCCCACACCAGGAGAGTCATGCCCGGACCGACCAGCAAGCGCCCGTTACCCCTCGTCGGCGCCCTCGCCACGGCGCTGATCCTCACCGCACCGGCGTTCACCGGCAGCGCCGCGGCTGCCGCCACCCAGGGCCACTCCGCGCATCCCGCCACGCCGACCCTCACCAAGGTCAGCAGTGATCCGTACTCCGACTCCCAGGCACAACACGCCACCGAGGTCGAGCCGGACACGTTCAGCTACGGGAGCACCATCGTCTCCGCGTTCCAGGTCGGCCGGGTCTCCGGTGGTGGCGCGTCCAACATCGGCTGGGCGACCTCCACCGACAGCGGCCAGACCTGGACCGACGGCTTCATGCCCGCCACCACCGCCAACACCGGCGGGCCCTACGGCCAGGTCAGCGACGCGTCCGTCGCCTACGACGTCAAGGACGGCGTCTGGATGGTGTCCTGGCTGGGCATCGACGCCAGCGGCAACGTCGACGTGGACCTGAGCCGCTCCACCGACGGCGGGCACACCTGGGGCAACCCGGTCGTCATCTCCACCGGCACCTTCGACGACAAGAACTGGACCGTCTGCGACAACCACTCCGCCAGCCCGTACTACGGCCACTGCTACACCGAGTACGACGACGCCAACGCCGGGGACGCCGAGCACATGCGCACCTCGACCGACGGCGGCCAGACCTGGGGCTCGGAGCTGAGCCCGGCCGACAGCCCCAGCGGGCTCGGCGGCCAGCCGGTCGTGCAGCCCGGCGGCACCGTCATCGTGCCGTTCTCCTCGGCCAGTTCCAACGCCGAGCGCGCCTTCGTCTCCACCAACGGTGGCAGCAGTTGGGGTTCCAGCGTGCAGATCGCCACCGTCTCGCACCACACGGTGTCGGGTCTGGAGGACGCCGCCAACGACATCACCGGCCGTTCCCCGCGGGACACCCTGCGGGAGAGCCCGCTGCCCTCCGCCGAGATCGACGCCTCCGGCAAGGTCTACGCGGTCTGGTCGGACTGCCGCTTCCGCAGCGGCTGCCCGAGCAACGACATCATCATGTCGACCTCCACCAACGGCACCTCGTGGAGCACGCCGGTGCGGGTGCCGATCGACGCCGTCACCAGCACCGCCGACCACTTCACGGCCGGCATCGGCGTGGACCCCTCCAGCTCGGGGAGCACCGCCCGGATCGGTCTGACGTACTACTACTACCCGAACGCCAACTGCACGGACACGACCTGCCAGCTGGACGCCGGGTACGTCTCGTCCACCGACGGCGGCACCACCTGGAGCACGCCCGTCCAGCTGGCCGGCCCGATGACGCTGGCCTGGCTGCCGAACACCTCCCAGGGGCGGATGTTCGGCGACTACATCTCCACCTCGGTCCTGGCCGGCGGCAACGCCGTCACGGTGATCCCGATCGCGCACGCCCCGAGCGGCAGCACCTTCGACGTGGCGATGTACGCGCCCGCCGGGGGCCTGCCCGTCGGCACGTCGACCGGCGGCAACACCGTCACCGTGACCAACCCCGGCAACCAGACCGGCACCGTCGGCACGGCCGCCTCGCTCCAGATCAGCGCGACCGACTCCGGCGGCGCGTCCCTGACCTACTCCGCCACCGGTCTCCCGGCGGGCCTGATCATCTCCTCCTCCGGCCTGATCTCCGGCACCCCGACCACCGCGGGCACCTCGACCGTGACGGTCACCGCGACGGACAGCACCGGCGCCTCCGGCTCCGCGTCCTTCACCTGGACGGTCAACCCCAGCGGTGGCGGCGGCAACGGTGTGCTCAACGGCGGGTTCGAGACCGGCAGCTTCTCCAACTGGACCACCACCGGTGTCGCCACCGTGACCACGGCCGCGAAGCACTCCGGCAGCTACGGCGCGATGCTCGGCTCCACGAACCCGAGCACCACCTCGACCGCGGCACAGACCTTCACCGCGCCGACCGGCACGACCAAGCTGTCCTTCTACTACGACGTGACCTGCCCGGACACCGTCACCTACGACTGGGCCACGGTCAGCCTGAAGAACAACACCACGGGGACCACCACCACCGTGCTGGCCAAGACCTGCGTGAACCCGACCTCCGGCTGGGTGCTGAAGTCGGCGAGCATCATCGCCGGCGACAGCTACACGCTGACCTTGACCAACAAGGACGACAACTACCCGGGCGACCCGACCTACACCTACTACGACGACATCACGACGTCCTGAAGCCCCCTGACCCGGCTTAGCATGCCGGAGTGACCGACGCACCACGCCCGCCCACCATCTACGACGTCGCCAGGCTGGCGGGCGTGGCGCCCTCCACCGTCTCCCGCGCCTTCTCCCGGCCCGGCCGGGTCGGCGCGGAGACGGCCGCGCGGGTGCACGCCGCGGCCGCGGAGCTGGGTTACCGCGGCACCTCGCCGGCGCAGGCCCCGCCGCGCGGGCGCACCGGGGCGGTCGGGCTGATCGTGTCGGACGTGACCAACCCCGTGCACTTCGGCATCATCCGCGGCGTCGAGGAGGCCGCGGCGGACGCAGGGTACACGCTGCTGCTCGCGGACGCGCAGGAGTCCGAGGCGAACGAGCGCACCGCGCTGGAGCGACTGCTGCCCGGCGTGGACGGCGTGGTGCTGGCGAGTTCCCGGATGTCCGACCGGGCCGTGCGCGCCGTCGCCAAGCAGCGCCCGGTGGTGGTGCTCAACCGGGTCGTGCCGGGCATCCGCTGCGTGGTCGCCGACACCGAGGCGGGCGTCCGCGGCGCGCTCACGCACCTGCGGGAGCTGGACCACCGGGCGGTGACCTACCTGGCGGGCCCGGCGGCCTCCTGGGCGGACGGGCGGCGCTGGCGCGCCCTGCTGGACCTGGCCCCGGAGTTCGGGCTGAAGGTCGCCCGAATGGGCCCGACACCGCCGACCGTGTCGGGCGGTCTCGCCGCCGCCGCGGAGGTGCTGCGGTCGCGGCCCAGCGCAGTGGTGACCTACAACGACCTGCTGGCGATCGGGCTCCTGCGGGGCCTGGCCGAGGCGGGGGTCGAGGCACCCGGGCAGGTCAGCGTGGTGGGGTTCGACAACATCTTCGGCTCCGACTTCTGCACGCCCGCGCTGACCACCGTCGCCGCGCCGCTGCGCGCGATCGGCACCGAGGCCTTCCGGGACCTCCACCGGCAGATCCGGCACGAACCGCCGCGCGCGGAAACGGTCCTGACGCTGCCGACGCAGCTGGTCGTGCGCGGGTCGACGGCCCGGCGTCCGCGCCGGTCCCGTCCGCGCACCACGGGGCCGGACTGAGCCGGGCGGTCGGAACGAGCCGCACCGCCGGAGTGAGCCGGGCGGTCGGAACGAGCCGCACGGCCGTAGTGAGCCGCACGGCCGTCGAGGGCCACACGGGCCGTCGACGGCAACACGCGGCAACCGGTTGCCACTGCGGCGGCGCCCCGGCCTAGAGTCGCGCTGACCGTCCCCACATCGAGGAGGCACCGGGTGGTGACCGAGCCGTTGACCGTCGTGCTCGCCGGAGCGGAGGCGCGGGCCGAGGAGCGGGTGGCCGCCGCACTGCGCGGACGCGCACCGCTGGGGGTCGCCTTCTCCGGCGGCGTGGACTCCTCCGTCCTGCTCGCCCTGGCGCTGCGCGCCCTGGGCCCGGACCGGGTGGTGGCCGTGCTGGGCGTCTCACCGAGTCTGGCCGCCGACGAGCGAGCCGGGGCGCACCGCGTCGCCGCGTACCTCGGCGCCCGGCTGGTGGAGGTGACCACCGACGAGGGAGCGCTGCCCGCCTACCGGGCCAACGGCCCGGACCGCTGCTTCCACTGCAAGAACGAGCTGTTCTCGCGGATCTCGCAGTCCGTCGTCGCCGAGCACGGTCTGGCCGCCGTCGCCTACGGCGAGAACGCGGACGACGTGCTGCGCCCGGACCGGCCCGGCAGCCGGGCGGCGACGCTGCACGCCGTGCTGCGCCCCCTCGCGGACGCGGGCGTCGACAAGGCGCAGGTCCGGCGGATCGCCCGCGCACTCGCGCTGCCCTGCGCCGACAAACCGGCGGCGCCCTGCCTGGCGTCGCGCATCCCGCACTTCGAGGAGGTCACCCCGGCGAAGCTGGCCCAGGTCGAGCAGGCCGAACACGCGCTGCGGGCCCTCGGGTTCGCCGACGGGCGGGTGCGTCACCACGGCGAGGTCGCCCGCGTCGAGCTGCCCGTGGACGACCTCGCCCGCGCGGTCGGCGAGCTACGCGAGCCGCTGCTGGCGGCGGTGCGCGCGGCCGGATTCCGGATGGTCGCGGTGGACCTGGCGGGCATCCAGTCCGGCGCGTTCACGCTGCCGCTGGTGGAGGTGACCAAGCATGGCTGACGGCTGGACGCCCCCCGCGGCGCTGGAGGAGTTCGTCCGGCTCGACCACGACCGGGCCGCCCGGCGCGGTTACCCGGAGGCGGTCTACTGCGAGGGCAAGACCGCCGACCAGGTACGGGCGATCGCCACTGCCGTCGGCGAGCGGGAGACGCCGACGCTGTTCACCCGCGCCTCGGCCGAACACGCCCGCGCGGTACTGGCCGAGCTGCCGGACGCCCACCACGCGGCCGACGCGCGGCTGCTGGCCTGGCCGCCGGCACCGCCGGAGCCGTCCGGCGGGCTGGTCGTGGTGCTGGCGGCCGGAACCTCGGACCTGCCGGTCGCCCGCGAGGCGCAGCTGACCGCCGCTCATCTGGGGCGCGCCACTGAGCTCGTGGTCGACGTGGGGGTGGCGGGCCTGCACCGGGTGCTCGCCCGGCTGGAGCTGCTGCGCCGTGCGCGCGTCGTGGTCGTCGCCGCGGGCATGGACGGCGCGCTGCCGAGCGTGGTGGCGGGTCTGGTGTCCGCGCCGGTGGTGGCGGTGCCGACCTCGGTGGGCTACGGGGCCGCGTTCGGCGGGGTCGCACCGCTGCTGTCGATGCTCAACTCCTGCTCCCCCGGTGTCGCGGTCGTCAACATCGACAACGGCTACGGCGCGGGCCACCTCGCCGCCCAGATCGCCGGGCCCGCGCCCTCGTCCTGAGTGCGGCGCAGGTCCGGGGGAACCGGCGCGCCCGGGACGAGGCCGCGAGCGGCGGCCGCGTGCTCGGCCGACGCCAGCACCGTGCGGGCGGGCAGGCCGCTGCGCGCGGCGAGCCGGGCGGCGGGGTCGAACTCCGGGGTGACCTGGACGATCACGCCGTCCTGGTGGCCGATCTTGACGGGCAGCGAACCACCGTCGACCTCGACCTGCGCCCAGCCGCGCGCCAGCGCGGTCTTGTGCACCCGGTGCTCGCGCACGCCGAGCGTGCTGGTCTCGCGGAACACCACGACCCGCAGCGCGGCGGCCAGGTCGGGCCGGGCGAGCACGGAGAGGGTGTGGGCGGGACGGCCCTTCTTCATCAGGATCGGCGTCAGCCACGCGTCGGAGGCGCCCGCCTCCAGCAGGGCGGCCAGCACGCCGGGCCAGACGCGCGGGTCGAGATCGTCGACGTTGGCCTCCAGGAGCAGCGCCCCGCCCGGGTCGCCGGTGTCGTGCGGGGCCTCCTCCCGGTCTGCGGGCGCGCCGGCCAGCACGCGGACGACGTTGGGACGCCCCGGTGTGTCGCGGCTGCCCGCGCCGACGCCGGTGGTGTGCAGGCGCAGCGGCGGCAGGTCCTCGCAGGCCGCGGCGAGCGCGGTGACCAGGGCCACCCCGGTCGGGGTGGCCAGCTCGCCCGCCCCGCCCGCGAACACCCGCCAGCCCGCGGCAAGTTCGGCGACGGCGGGCACCGGCACCGGCAGTTCGCCGTGCGCGGTCCGCACCCGGCCCGAGCCGACGGCGACCGGCCCGGCCGTCACCCTCTCGATCCCGAGGGCGTGCAGGGCGGCGCAGACGCCGACCACGTCCGCGATCGAGTCCCACGCGCCGACCTCGTGGAAGTGCACCTCGTCGGCGGGGACGCCGTGGACCCGGGCCTCGGCCGCCGCGAGGCGGGTGAAGACCGCGAGCGCCCGCGAACGCACCGGCTCCGCCAACGAAGCCGCGTCGAGCAGTTCCCGGATCGTCTGCCAGGTGCGGTGGGGCTGGTCGGCGCGGAGCGGCTCGACCCGGACCCGGGTGGCGCGCAGCCCGGCGCGGGTGACCTGTTCCGCCGTCAGTCGCACGGTGGCGGGGATGACCGCCTCCACCGCCGCCTGCGCGGCGTCCAGCGGTGCGCCCGCGTCCGTGAGCGCGCCGAGCAGCATGTCCCCGGCCACGCCGGCGCCCGCGTCGATCCAGGCCGCGCGCACTCAGCTGCTCCGCAGGCGGTAGAGCACCTCGCCGGCCTGCGGCACGACGAAGGTGTCGGGGTCGGCCGCCCAGGCGTCCACGTCGACGGTGGCGGGGTCGAGGTACTCGAGGTTCGCGGCCCGGACGACCTCCTCGGGGATGCCGGTGGCGAGAGTGACCGTGACGCGGCAGCGTTCGCCGTTCTCCGGGTCCCAGGTGCCGGCGCCGCGCAGGTGGGTGGAGTGGGCGAGGACACCCCAGTGCAGGTGCGCGAAGCGGTCCCACTGGCCGGTGAACCAGTCGCGGCAGTGGTAGCCGATCTCCTCGATCTCCGGGTGCATCTCGGAGATCCGGGTGACGTGCGGGGCGTAGAGGACGACCTCGCCGCCGTCGGCGACGACCGGCTCCAGCTTGTAGAAGCCCTTGGCGGCGGTCCAGATGTCCTGGTACTTCTCCGGCATGACCGACAGCACGCGCCGCACCGGCGCGTCGAGGTAGCGCACGTGGGTCTCGGCGGAGACGTCGGCGGCGGCCGCCCAGGCGGCCTCGGGGGTGCCGTAGGCGGCTGCGTGGAGGGCGCCCGTGCCGGACTCGACGACCAGGCAGAGCGCGAGCCGGCGGCTCGGGACCAGCTGCGCGGCCTCGTTGATCAGCGCGCGGACGGGGGTGATGCCGCGGGTGCCGATGATCTCGGCGCTGGTGATCAGGGCGCCGAGCCAGTGCGACAGGTCGATGATCTCGGCCCCGGCCACGCCGGGGAAGAAGTACTTGTTGCCGCCGGAGAAGCCGACCACCTCGTGCGGGAACACCGGGCCGACGACCAGCGCGACGTCGTGCTCGACGACGGCGCGGTTGAGCCGGACGTCCACCTCCTGCCGCAGCAGGCCGCCGGAGAGCTCCGCCACCCGGTCGGCACTGACCGTCCCCACGCTCGCGAAACTGCCCGGATCCCACCAGGCGTGGTTGAGGACGGTCGTGCCGGGGAAGCGCTCGGCGAGCCGCCCCTCGTCGTAGCCGAGGTGCGCGGCGAGCTCCCGTTCCCCCATCGCCGCGTGGGTGCCGAGCGCGATCAGGACCGTCAGCCGGTTCACCCGTCCGTGCAGGGCGCCGTGGACGGCGTCGAGCAGCAGCGGCAGCGGGCAGCTGCGGGTGCCGTCGGGGACGACGAGGCAGACGCTGCGGCCGTCCAGGTCCTCCGCCGCCAACTGCTCGGCGACGAACGCGCGCACCTGCTCCTCGTCGAGCCGGACGCCGGGACCGCCGATGACGGCGGCGGGGCGGTCCGCGACGAGGGCCCCGGCGGTCGGGGTCCTGGTCGCGTGGAGCCGGCCCGTCAGGCCCTGGCCTGTGCGCGGTGGGGCACTCTCGGCACTCATGACCGCAGCGCACCATGCCCGCCCGGGCGCCGCAAGACGCTGCGGCAACTGGCGGCAACCGATTGCCGCCCCGGCCGCGGGCGCCGAGACTCCCAGCATGTCCGTCCTCCCCGCTCCGCTCCGCCCGCACCCGGACCGCCTGCTGCCACCCGATCCCGGGGTGCGGGCACTCGCCCGGCGGCTCTACGCGAGCGTGCGCGAGCTGCCGATCATCTCCCCGCACGGACATGTGGACCCGCGGCTGCTGCTGGAGGACCGGCCGTTCGCCGACCCGGCGACGCTGCTGGTCACCCCCGACCACTACGTCACCCGGCTGCTCCACGCGAGCGGCGTGCCGCTGTCGGACCTCGGCGTGGGGGCGGGCGAGCTGACGGAGAGCCAGGCCCGCGCGGTCTGGCGGCGGCTGTGCGAGCACTGGGCGGTCTACCGGGGCACACCGGTGCGCGCGTGGCTGGAGTCGGAGCTGGCGGAGATCTTCGGCGTGACCGATCGTCCGAGCGCGGAGAGCGCCGACCGAATCTACGACCGGATCGCGCAGAGCCTGACCGAGGACGCGTTCCGGCCGCGCGCGCTGTTCCGCCGCTTCGGCATCGAGGTGCTGGCCACCACCGACGACCCGTGCGACGACCTGGCCGCGCACCGGGCGCTGGCCGCCGATCCGGGCTGGGACGGGCGGGTGGTCCCGACCTTCCGGCCCGACCGCTACCTCGAACCGGCGCAGCCGGGGTGGGCCGAGGCGGTCGCCCGGCTGGGCGGGGCGGCGGACACCGACACCGGCGACTTCGACGGCTACGTCCGGGCGCTGGAGTCGCGGCGGCGGTACTTCGTGGAGCACGGCGCGACCTCCGCCGACCACAGCCACGCCGACGTCCGCACCGACCCGCTCAGCCGCGCGGAGGCGACGCGCGTCTACGCCGCCGCCCTGGCGGGCGAGGCCACCGCGGCCGAGTGCACCGCGCTGCGCCGCCACATGCTGCTGGAGATGGCCCGGATGTCCTGCGAGGACGGGCTGGTGATGACGCTCCACCCGGCCGTCGCGCGCAACCACCACACCCCCACCCTCGAGCGGTTCGGCCCCGACACCGGCCACGACATCCCGCTGCGGGCGGAGTTCACCGAGGCGCTGCGCCCGCTGCTGGAGCGGTTCGGCACCGTCGACGGCTTCCAGCTGGTGCTGTTCACCCTCGACGAGACGGTCTTCTCCCGCGAGATCGCGCCGCTGGCCGGCTTCTACCCGTCGGTCTGGGCGGGCGCGCCCTGGTGGTTCCTGGACGCCCCCGACGCGATCCGCCGCTACCGCCGCGCGGTGACCGAGACGGCGGGCTTCACCCGCACCTCGGGTTTCGTGGACGACACCCGGGCCTTCTGCTCGATCCCGGCCCGGCACGACATGTCCCGGCGGCTGGACTGCGGCATGCTCGCCGAACTGGTCGCCGAGCACCGGCTGGAGGAGGACGAGGCGTTCGACACGGCCGCCGCGCTGGTGACGGCCAACCCGCGACGGGCGTTCAAGCTGTGACGGCCACGCCTGCGCGCCGCCTGTCCCGCGCGGCGGGCGACGGCCGCCCCGCGGCTCCCGTCCGCGTCCTGCACCTGGGGCTCGGCAACTTCTTCCGTGCCCACCAGGCCTGGTACACCGAGCACGCCGGGGACGCCGCCGCGTGGGGCATCGCCGCCTTCACCGGCCGCAGCACCGGCCCCGCCGAGCGGCTGACGGCCCAACAGGGCCTGTACACCCTGCTCACCCGGGGCCCGGACGGCGACCGGGCCGAGGTGCTGGGCGCCGTGACCGCCGCGCACCCGGGCGCCGACCACGACGCGTGGCTGCGCTACTGGCGCGATCCCGCCCTCGCGGTGGTGACGCTCACCGTCACCGAGGCGGGCTACACCCGCCGCGCCGACGGCGACCTCGACACCGGCCGTCCCGACGTCGCCGCCGACCTCGCGGCCCTGCGCGAGGGTGCCCCCGTGGTCACCGCCGCCGGCCGCGTCCTCGCGGGCCTTGCCGAGCGCCGCCGGGCGGGCGGCGGGCCCGTCGCGGTGGTGCCGTGCGACAACCTGCCGGGCAACGGCGAGGTCCTGGCACGGGTGGTGTCGGAGCTGGCGCGGGCGAGCGGCTCGGCGGAGCTCGCCGAGGCCGCCGGGCACGCCTCCTGGGTGACGACCATGGTCGACCGGATCACCCCCGCCACCGAACCCGCCGACCTCGACGCGGTCCGCGCGGCCACCGGCCTGGCGGACGCTGCGCCGGTCGTCACCGAGCCGTTCACCGAGTGGGTGCTCGCGGGCGCGTTCCCCGCCGGACGGCCGCGCTGGGAGGACGCGGGAGCCCGGTTCGTCCCCGACGTCACCCCGTACGAGCGGCGCAAACTCTGGCTGCTCAACGGCGCCCACTCGCTGCTCGCCTACCTCGGTCCGCTTCACGGACACGCGACCGTCTCCGAGGCGGTCGCCGACCCGGAGTGCCGCCGCGCGCTGCTCGCGTGGTGGCGGGAGGCGACCGGTCACCTCGACCTGCCGCAGGACGAGCTGACGGCCTACCGGGACGAGCTGCTCGCCCGCTTCGCCAACCCTCGGCTGCGCCACGCGCTGGCGCAGATCGCCGCGGACGGCTCCCAGAAGCTCCCCGTCCGCGTCCTGCCGGTGCTGCGCGCCGAGCGCGCGGCCGGACGGCTGCCCGAGGGCGCGTCCACGGTCCTGGCCGCCTGGCTCCTGCACCTGCGCGGCCACGGCGCCCCCGTCCGCGACGCGGGTGCCGACCCGGCCCTCGCCACCGGCCCGCTCCCCGCCGCCACCCGCCGCGTCCTCGCCCTGCTCGACCCCGCGCTGGCCGAGGACGACGAACTCGCCGCGGGGGTGGCGGCCCTGGCGGAGGGCATGCTGCCCCGCCCAGCCACCTGACGCCCCGCACGCGGCGGCGCCCGGCCCGGCCGCAGAACGCATCGGCCGACAGCGGCCGCGAATCGACCGCACGCCACACCCGCGGCTGCGCCGAGCCGCAGTAGCCGGGCCCGGCCGGAATCCCATCGGCCGGCGGCAAGCCGCGAACCGACCCCGCGCCCGCCCCGCTGACGCCGCCCGCCGAGCGCGACCGCGCTCGGCGGCGAGACGCGGCCGACCCTCTCACCCCGGCTCGCTACACTCGGCCGCGCCGGTGCGGTCGGCCAGGTTCGCCGCGCGACACGGTGACCCGGCGGCATGCGCACGAGCGGCTCGGAGAGCGTCATGAACATCAGATCCTCCCTGTGGCCGCTGGCCGGACGCGACGAGCAACTCGCCGAGTTCGACGCCGCGTGGAGCACCTGCCGCGGGCTGGTGGTCTCGGGACCGGCCGGGGTCGGCAAGACCCGGCTCGCCGAGGAGTTCCTGGCCAGGGCGGTGCGCGCGGGGTTCCGCGGCGGCCGGGCGACGGCCACCGCCGCCGCGGCGGAGATGCCGTTGGCGGCGGTCGCCCATCTGCTCCCGCCGGGGGTGGACCTGTCCGATCCGGTGCGCGGGTTCGCCGCCGTGGCACGGCGCCTGGCCGGACCGGAACGCGACCGGCGCTGCGTGCTGCTGATCGACGACCTCCACCTGCTGGACTCCGCCTCCGCCGTGCTGCTGCGCCAGCTGACGGACGCGGGCGTGCTCCGCCTGCTGGCCACCGTCCGGACCGGGCAGCCGCTCGGCGCGGCCGTCGCGGCGCTCTGCGGCGACACCTCGGTCCACCGCGTGGACGTGGGGACCTTCACGCCCGAGCAGACCGACACCGTGCTGCGGCAGGCCCTGGGCGCACCCGCCGCGCGGCGGACCGTCTGGGAGCTGCACCGCGTCTCGGACGGCAACGCGCTGTTCCTGCGCGAGCTCGTCGCGGGGGCGTCGGCGGCAGGGCGGCTGGCCTTCGACGGCGAGCTGTGGTCGCTCACCGACCCGGAGCCCCCCGTCGCGGCGCAG
Organism: Streptacidiphilus sp. MAP12-33; assembly: GCF_041261265.1. Classification (NCBI taxonomy): domain Bacteria; kingdom Bacillati; phylum Actinomycetota; class Actinomycetes; order Kitasatosporales; family Streptomycetaceae; genus Streptacidiphilus; species Streptacidiphilus sp. MAP12-33. The sequence goes on along the minus strand of NZ_JBGCCA010000005.1, from coordinate 65,015 downwards.
CTGACGTCGCGGCTGACCGAGCTGGTCGACGCCCGGCTGAGCGCCGTTCCGGCACAGGGCCGTGCCGTGCTGGAGCTGCTCGCGCTGTGCGCACCCGTCCCGCTGGCCGACGCGCAGGCCCTGGCGGAGCTCCCGGTCCTGGCCGACCTGGAGGCCACCGGGATCATCCGGACCACGGCGGACCGGCGCCGAACCGACATCGCCCTGGCCCACCCGCTGTACGGGGAGCGACTGCGCGCGGGCCTCGCGCCGCTGCGCCGGCGCCAGCACCTGCTGGCCCAGATCGAGCGCACCGCCGCCCGCGGGGCCCGGCGCGGCGACGACCGGCGTCGGCTGGCCGCCTGGCAGCTCGCCGCGACCGGTACGGCCGATCCGGGGATGCTGCTGGAAGCCGCGGCGCTGGCCCGTCACGCCCACGACTACCCCCTGGCCGCCCGGCTGCTGCGCGCGGCCGAGGCCGAGGGGCGGCGATCGGTCGCCTCACGGCACATGCTCGGCGAGGTCCTGTTCGAGCTGGGCGAGACCGAGGAGGCCGAGGCGGTGCTCGCCGACGCCGACGCCGCCGCCACCAGTGAGGCGGAGGTGGTGGCGGTGGCCTGCGCGCGCACGATGAACCTGTTCTGGGCCTCGGGCCGCACCGAGGAGGCGCTGGTGGTGAACGCGCGGGCCCAGGCCCGGGTCACCGGGGACCACTGGCTGCGCATGCTCCGCCACAGCGAGGCCGCGGTCCGCATCCCGGCCGGTCAGCCCGCCCGCGGCCTGGAGCTGCTGCACGACCTGCGGCCCGAGGCCGACCTGCGCACCGACTCCGACGGCGCGGCGGACGCCGCCGCGTGGCTGGCCGGGGCCATGATGAAGGTGGCGGCCCTGGACATGACCGGCCGCAGCGCCGAGGCGGCCGCGTTCGCCGGGACCGTGCACCGGCACCACGAACGCCTCGACCAGTGCAGCCTGTATCCGCACCCCGCCTCCCAGCTGATCGGCCTGAGCGCGTCGCTGCGCAGCCTGGGGCCGCTGGCGCGGTCGCGCGAGGTCGGTGAGCGGGCCTTCGGAGAGCTGACGGAGGCGGACATCACCGTCCCGGCCACCTGGCTGGCGATCAACCTGGGTCTCACCGAGTGGCTGGCCGGGCGCCCGGCGACCGCCCGTCGCTGGTACGCCGAGGCCGCCGCCCGGGCGCGGGCCCAGCGCAGCACCAGCGCCCTGCACGCGGCACTGAACGGCCTCGCGGTCTGCGTCGCCGTCCTCGGCGACGGCGCGGCCGCCCGTCAGCTCCTCGCCGAGGCGGACGCGCACACGGGCCTGCCGCTGTACCGGGACACGGCCTGCCTGGCCCGCGCGTGGACCGCCGCCGCGCAGGGGGATCTGACCGGTGCCTGCCGCCTCCTGCGCGACGGCGCCGCCGCGGCCGGCGAGGCCGGCATGCTGACCACCGAGGGGCTGCTGCTGGCGGAGGCCGCGCGGCTGGGGGGCGCCCGGGACGTCGTCGGGCGGCTGGGCGAACTCGCCGCCACCTGCCAGGGGGCCTGGCCCGCCGCTCGGCTGGGCCTGGCCTCCGCGTTGGCCGGCGCGGACCCGGACCTGCTGCTGGCCACGGCGGCGCAGCTGCGGGACCTGGGCGCCGACCTGCATGCCGCCGAGGCCGCCAACAGCGCCTCGGTCGCGCTGCGGCGCGCCGGCCGCACCCGTGAGGCCACCGCGGCGGCCCGGAGCGCGGCGGCGTCGGCCGCGCGCTGCGAGGGCGCGCGCACGCCGCTGCTGATTCCGGCCGAGAGCACGACGGCGCTCAGCGGCCGCCAGCGCGAGATCGCGCTGCTGGCGGCCAACGGCGCGACCAACAAGGTGATCGCGGGGATGCTCTCGCTGTCGGTGCGCACCGTGGAGAACCAGCTCCAGCGCGCCTACGTGACGCTGGGCGTCGCGGGCCGCCAGGACCTGGCCGGTGCGCTGGGCATCGCCGACGCGTCCCGGCACCAGCTCACCTGACGGCGATCACGACCAGGACGACACCGAGCATGGTGCCCGTCGCCCACACCAGCGTCCGCGTGGACGGGTTGCGCCAGACGGCGGCCAGGAACGCGACCGCACGAAGAAGAGGGTTCCGGTTCTCGGGGAGCAAGGTCGATCTCCGATCAAGGCGTGGCAGGGCCAGGAGCTGCGGCTGTCCGGCGGAGGCCCCAACGTAGGGCGCGCCGCCACCGCCTCGCGTGAGTGATCGGTACTCACATCGGTGCCCGACCCGGCGCGGCTCGCCACCTCGGCGGCCGCCGCCCGCAGCCACGCAGGCCGGCCGAGCTCGTCCCACCACCGGTCGCACGGCCGCGCGTCACGCGGCTGCCCACCGAGCACCCTCGCATGTTTGCGCCGCTTACATCCCTCGATTAATGTAAGCGGCGTACACATCTGCGCCGAGCAACTGGAGACCCCATGGCCGACGAGCTGTTCTCACCCCTGCCCCTTCGATCCGGAGCCGTTCTGCCCAACCGGATCGCCAAGGCCGCCATGGAGGAGAACCTGGCGGGCCCGGGTCAGCTCCCCGACCGGCGGCTGGCCGACCTCTACCGGCGCTGGGCCGCCGGTGGCACCGGACTGCTGATCACCGGCAACGTGATGGTCCACGCAGAGGCGCTGACCGGCCCCGGCGGGGTCGTGCTCGACGTGACCACGCCGCTGGCGCCGTTCACCGAGTGGGCCAAGGCCGGCAAGTCCGGCGGCGGACAGATCTGGATGCAGATCAACCACCCCGGGCGGCAGATCGCCTCCGACATGCCGGGCGTCGTGTGGGGGCCGTCCGACGTCGCTGTCGACCTCGGCAGGCTCAGCAGCCGGTTCGGCAAGCCCGTCGCGATGACCCCCGACCAGATCGACGCCACCGTCGAGCGGTTCGCCGTCACCGCCCGCCGAGCCGAGGAGGCGGGCTTCGACGGCGTGGAGATCCACGCCGCGCACGGCTACCTGCTCTCGCAGTTCCTCTCCCCCCTGGTCAACCGGCGCACCGACCGGTGGGGCGGCGCGTTGGAGAACCGGGCCCGGATGCTGCTGGACGTCGTCCGCGCCGTGCGCGGCACCGTCTCGCCCGGTTTCGCGGTCGCGGTCAAGCTCAACTCCGCCGACTTCCAGCGCGGCGGCTTCGACGCCGACGACGCCCGCCAGGTGATCGAGTGGCTGGCGCCGCTCGGCGTCGACCTGGTCGAGCTGTCGGGCGGCAGCTACGAGAGCCCGGCCATGACCGGCCGGCCCGCCGACGCGCGCACCGCCGCCCGTGAGGCCTACTTCCTGGAGTTGGCCGAGGAACTGGTCGCCACCAGCCCCCTCCCGCTGATGCTCACCGGCGGCATCGCCCGCCGCGCGACCGCCGAGGCGGTGCTCGGCAGCGGCGTCCAGGTCGTCGGGATCGGCACCGCGCTGTCCGTCACCCCCGACCTGCCCGAGCGCTGGCGCGCCGACCGCGAGGCCGACCGCCGGATGCGTCCGGTGGCCTGGAAGGACAAGGCCCTCGCCTCCGCGGCGAGCATGGCGATGGTCCGCCACCAGCTGCGCCGCCTGGCCCGCGGCGCCGACCCCCGACCCGGCACCCACCCGGCCGTCGCGCTGCTGTCCGAGCAGCACCACCAGCGCCGCGCCCTGCGCGGCTACCGCGCCTGGCTGCCCGCCTCGCAGCAGCGGTCCTCCTGATCGATGATGGTGGCCAACCGCGTGAGGGAGACGACGATGACCAAGGTCCTCATGGTGGTGTCAGCCGCCGACCACTGGACGCTGCGGGACGGGGAGGAACACCCCTCGGGGTTCTGGGGCGAGGAACTGGCGCTGCCGCACAAGGCCTTCTCCGAGGCCGGCTGGGACGTCACGCTGGCGACCCCTGGCGGGAGGGTCCCGACGCTGGACAGGCTCAGCATGTCCTTCACGGCCGGCTGGCCGACCACGCTGCGCGAGGTCGCCCGCTATCTCGACTCGATCCAGGCACAGCTGAACAGTCCCAGCAGGCTGGAGGACATGGACCCGGACGACTTCGACCTGGTCTTCTACCCCGGCGGACACGGCCCGATGGAGGACCTGGCGTTCGACCCGGTCTCGGGCGCGCTGCTCACCCGCGTCCTGCGGTCCGGCCGACCGCTCGCCCTGCTCTGCCACGCGCCGGCCGCGGCACTGGCCGCCACGAACGAGGACGGCTCCTGGCCGTTCGCCGGGTACCGCATGACGGGACTGTCCAACTTCGAGGAGAGGCTGAACAGCTTCGGCTGGAAGGCCGCCTGGCTGCTGGAGGACCGGCTGAGGGAGTACGGCGCCGACTACGTGAAGGGGCACATCCCGCTGCGCCCGTTCGTGGTCGTCGACCGCAACCTCTACACCGGCCAGAACCCAGCCTCCTCCGAGCAGCTGGCCAGGCGGCTCATGGCGGACATGAGCGTGGGAGCACGGTAGTCGGCCGTTCCGCAGGACAAGCCCGCCGGCATGGGGCAGGCTACCCGCATGTAATCGCGGACGACCGGCATGTGGTGGGGAACGGCGATCGAGGCACCGGACCCCGGCGGGCTGGCCAGGTTCTACGCCGAGCTGCTCGGCTGGCACATCGGGCACGAGGAGCCCGGGACGGCCGTCGTGGCCGCCTCCCCGCAGGGACCGTTCTTCGTGTTCCAGCAGGCGGAGGGCTACCGGCCGCCCGTCTGGCCGCCGGCCGACGGGGAGCAGCGCCCGATGATGCACCTCGACTTCCAGGTCGGTGATCTGGAGTCCGCGGTGGGCGAGGCGGTCGCGCTGGGAGCCACCGTCGCGGAGCACCAGCCCCGGGGGAACGTCCGGGTGCTGCTCGACCCGGCCGGGCACCCCTTCTGCCTCTGCGTGGACTAGGATGTGTACGTCGCTTACATGAAGCGCGGACGCGTCCGCCGCAACCGCAGGAGAAGGTGAGCCATGCCGCCCGCGAGTGGCCCGTACCACCACGGCGACCTGCGCGCCGCCTGCCTGCGGGCGGCGCGGGAGCTGCTGGAGGAGGACGGCAGCTCCGGCCTTTCCCTGCGCGCGGTGGCCCGGCGGGCCGGGGTGTCGGCGACAGCCCCCTACCGCCACTACCCCGACCGCGAGGCGCTGCTGTCCGCGGTCGCGGCCGAGGGCTACCGCGAGCTGGCGGCGGCCCTGGCCGCCGCGCACCCCGCACCCACGACGCCGGACGAACTCGCCGCGGTCGCGCTCGCCTACGTGCGGTTCGCGCTGGACCACCCGCCGCTGTTCCGGGCGATGTTCGCCGAGCCGTGCGATCCCGCCAACGAGGAGCGGGTGGCCGCGACCACCGCCATCACGCAGTACGTGCGCGACATCGTCCACGGTGTCTTCCCGGACGCCGACGCCGAGGCGCTGTCGACCGCGGTGTGGGCGCTCGTCCACGGGCTGGCCTTCCTGCACCTGGATGGCAAGCTCGACGCCTCGACCCCCGAGGCGGTCGCCGCCCAGGTCCGCGGCGCGGTCCACGCGGTCCTCGCCGTCGCCGCCACCCCGGCCTCCGCCTGACGCGCGGGCCGCGCCGGCGCCACCACGGAACCCGGGACGGGCGCCGCGGCGTCACCCACTTCGGGAGCGAACGGTGTGGGGAGGTGTTCGGACGTGTCGTTGCGGACGAGCTGGTACCGGTGGGCGCTGGCGCTGTGGGCGCTGGTGTGGATGGTCGTGGAGATGCCGGGCGGGGCCTACTCGTGGCACTACTTCTCCCACGGGAGCGCTCTGCTCTTCGGCGGGGCGGGCGCGAACCCGCCCGGTGGCCTGCACCTCTACGCGAACTACCCGGGCCTGCAGATCGGCCCGTTCGCGTTCGTCTGCGCGCAGCTGCTGCGGTCGATCGGCCCGGACAACGGCGTCGTCGCCGGCCAGCTGGCCATGACGGCGGCCGGACTGCTCGTCCTGCACACCTTGGAACGCTGCGTGGTGACGGCCCGTCCGGACCTGTTGCGGCGTCCCGCCGCCCTGCGGCGAACGCTCGTGCTGGGCGGCGGCGTGTTCCTGGTGGTGTGGGAGTCGCTGGCCGTCCACTACGGGCATCTCGACGACGCGCTGGCCCTGCTCTGCGCGGTGCTCGCCGTGCGGGCGCTGCTCGCGGACGCCCCGGCGGCGGCCGGGCTCTGCCTGGGTCTGGCCGTGGACGCCAAACCGTGGGCGCTGGCCTTCCTCCCGCTGGTCCTGGCCGCGCCCCGGATCCGGCGGCGCCACGTCGCCGTCTACGCGGCCGTCACCGTGCTGCTCGCCTGGCTGCCCTTCGTGCTGGCCGACCCGGGCACGTTGTCGGCGACGCAGTACGCCATCGTCAACGAGCCCTCCTCGGCGCTGCGCGCGCTCGGGGTCGGCACCGCCGGGACGCCCTCCTGGGACCGGCTCGCCCAACTGGTCGTCGGCTGCGGTCTCGGCCTGTGGGCGGTGGTGCGGGGCCGCTGGGAGGCCGTGCTGCTGCTGGGCGTCGGCGCCCGGATCGCGCTGGACCCGGGCGTCTACGCCTACTACACCGCGGGGCTGCTGGTCGGCGCCCTGTGCTGGGAGCTGCTCGGCCTGCGGCACCCCGTCCCGATCTGGTCGCTGACCGCCTTCGCCGGCCTGCACCTGGCCCCCGGCCTCGTCGGGAACCAGGCCCTGCTCGGCGACCTGCGCCTGTGGACCGTCCTGCTGCTGGTGGCCGGGGCGATGCTCGTCCCGCGCGACTGGTGTGCGGACCGTTCACTCCCCGGTGCCACGCCTGCCGCGATCGCCGACCCGGCCCAGGTCCACGGCGACCTCCACCGCCTCCCCCGACGGCTCGAGACGACGTCACGCTGACGCCGCGCGCCGGGGGATTCGCGTTCCTCGGTGGGCTACTGGGCGCCGAGACCGGCGGCTGAGACGGTGGGCTTGCCCTCGGCGGTGAGGACCTGGTTGAGCGGGGTCAGGTCGTAGATGCCGGTGAGGTCGGGCTGCTTGATGAAGCCGGCGGTGACGGCGTGCTGGGCCTCGGCCTGGAGGGAGGCGGCGAGCGGGTCGTCGGTGACGGTGAGCTCGCTCCAGGCGGCGTCCAGGACCTTGGTGGACAGGGCCTTGCCGGTGAGGGCCTTCAGGGCGGCGTTGGCGTCGGTCCTGGCCTGGGCGGGGTTGGCCTGGATCCAGGCGTTGGTGTCGACGGAGGCCTTCAGGACGGCCTTGACGACGTCGGGATGGGCGGCCAGGAAGGTCTGGGAGACGATGACGTTGGTGGAGACGAACTGGTTGTTCGGCCACAGGGTCTTCTCGTCGAGGAGGATCCTGGCGCCTTCGGAGACGAGCTTGGAGGCGGTGGGTTCGGGGACCCAGGCGCCGTCGATCTGGCCGGCGGCGTAGGCGGCGGGGGTGAGGGAGTTGTCGGTGCGGATGACGGAGACGTCGCCGGCGCCGGTCTTGGGGTCTTCCTTGTAGCCCTTGCCCGCGAGGTAGTTGAGCAGGGCGACGTCCTGGGTGTTGCCGGCCTGCGGGGTGGCGATCTTCTTGCCCTTGAGGTCGGCCAGGGTCTTGATGGTGGCGGGGTTGACGACGAGTTCGGCGCCGCCGGAGGTGGCCCCGGAGATGATCTTCAGGGCGGCGCCGTGGGACTTGACGTAGCCGTTGATGGCGGGGGAGGGGCCGATCCAGGCGATGTCGATGGCGCCGGAGTTGAGGGCCTCGATCTCGCTGGGGCCGGCGTTGAAGATCTGCGTGGCGATCTTCGTGCCGCCCAGGGCCTGCTGGAACTTCCCGTCCTGGATGCCGATCAGCGGGGTGGCGTGCGTCAGGTTGGCGAAGTAGCCGATGTGCACGGTGCTCGCCGACAACGCCGGACCCGACGCGGCCGAGGAGGCGGAACTGTTGTCAGAGGACGAGGTGGCGGCCTGCGAGCCGTAGCTGCACGCGGTCAGCAGCCCGGCGGCGGTCACGGCGGCGACGCCGGCCAGGGCGGCTCGTCTGATCCGGGTGGTGCGGGACGAACGGGCGCGCTGAGACATGGGAGTGGTCCTCCGGTGGTGGGTCGAGGATGTGCGGACGTGCGTGGCGACGGTGACCGGCCCGAGCCGACAGCGGACAAAGCGCGTCGGACTCACCGCGAGGGCGGCGGGACGGGGCTCAGATCACCGGACAGAGGGCGCTGGACATGCCGCCGAGGTCGACATGGAGTCGACCTACCAGGGGAGTTCCGGCACCGGACATGCCCGGAAGACTCGCAGTTGCCCGCGCGCCGAGTCCAGCGATGACCGGATGTCAGGACGATTCGTCCCACATCCCGGGAGTAGCGCTTGAGGCAGGGCGACCCGGGCGCCCGGGAGGACCACGACACCGCCATGAGTCCCAGGATTCAAGACCTGGCGTCTCGCTTTGTGAACAGTAGATCGAGATTGTCGAACCTGATTGCCCCGGTCTACCTTGACCGACCACAGGGGGATCGAGAAGAAGGAGCGGGCAGTTGCGCGCATGGGGCTTCACGTCCAACGGCGGCCCGGAGGTTCTGGAGGAGTTCGAGCGCCCGAGGCCCGAGCCCGGACCGGGCCAGGTCCTGGTCCGGGTGGCGTACGCGGGCCTGAACTTCGCCGAAGTCCAGCACCGGCGCGGCGAGTTCGGCGAGCCGGACGGCCTCGGCGGCTACGACGTCCCGGGCCTGGAGATCTCCGGCGTCGTCGTCCACCTGGGATCGGACGTCGAGGGCCTCGCCGTCGGCAGCAGTGTCGCCGCGTACCTGCCCCACTTCGGCGGCTACGCCGAATTCGTGCTCGCCGAAGCCGAGTTCGTCCAGCCGGTCGGCGCGCTGCCGCTCGCCGACGCGGCGGCCGTTCCGTGCGTCTACCCGACCGCCTACGGCGTGCTCACGGACGCGGGCCGCCTCCAGGGCGGAGAGACGGTGCTGATCCACGCGGCGGCGGGCGGGGTCGGCTCGGCGGCCGCCAGGATCGCCCGCGCGCTCGGCGCGGCGCGCGTGTTCGGCACGGTCGGCTCGCCCGGAAAGCTCGCTCTGGCCGACCGACTCGGCTACGACGCGCTCTTCCTGCGGGACGAGGTGACCGGCGGCGTCCTTGAGGCGACCTCGGGCCAGGGCGTCGACCTGGTCCTCGACCCGGTCGGTGGCCCGGTCCGCCGCGCGAGCCTGGACCTGCTCGCCCCGTTCGGCCGGGTCGTCGTCTACGGCGACCTTGGACGCCACGAGGACTGGCAGGCGGACGTCCGGGACCTGTGGAAGAACAACCGCGGCCTCGCCGGCTACAACATCGGCGACGTGGCCCGGCGCTCCCCCGACACCCTCGGCACGCACCTGGCCCGCGCCCTGTCGGCGCTCGCCTCGGGTGAACTCGCACACCAGTCGCCCACGGTCCGGCCGATGCAGGACGTGGTCGCCGTCCACCGCGCGTTCGAGTCCGGCCGCACCTCCGGCAAGGTCGTCCTCGCCGTCTGGTGAGACCCCGGGCAAGGAGTCCCCGGGGAGCCGGACCGGGCCGGACCCGCCCTGCTACGTCGCGGAGGGGGCCGGCTCGGAGACGGCCACCAGCAGCAGGCGGGTGTCGGGGCGGGTGCTGCGCCAGCGGTGACGCACTCCCCCAGGCAGGTAGAGCGTGTCACCCCGGTCGAGCCGGTGCACGCGGCCGTCGGCCTCGACCTCCACCGCGCCGTCCGCGACGTACATGAGCTCGTCTCCCTCGTGCAGGAACTCCCGGTCGGCCTCGTGAGGGCCGGTGAACTCCAGGGCGTGGAGCCGACGTCGGCCCCGGACCAGGGGGCGGACGCCCGCCTCGGGCGTGAGGCCCGCGTCCTCAACGGCGAGCACGACGTCGACCGCGTCGGCGGTGGCGTCGGCGGCGGCCAGCAGTTCGACGGCGGTGGTAGCGAGCCCGTCCGCGATGCGCTGGAGCGAGCGCATGCTCGGGCGGGCGCGGTCGTTCTCGATCTGGCTGAGGAACGGGACCGACAGTCCGGTGCGGTCCGCCACCTGCGCGAGGGTCAGCTCCAGGCTCCGGCGCCGCCGCCGGACCGCGCCGCCCAGCTGCGGCGCGCGCTGTGCACGCCCGGACCCGTTCGCCCCTGCCGCCCCGTCGCTCATGGCCTCACCCTACGCAGACCCGGCCCACGTTTCGCACCGCTGCAACACGCTCTTCACACAGCGACCCTAGCCTCAAAGTGCTTTGTCTCCATCAAACAAACTTTGACGCCTTCGGAGTGCCCATGCCCCGCGTGGACCAGAACCAGCGCCGCCGCCGCGGCACCGGGCTCATCGCCCTCGACCCCGACGCCGCGTTCCCCGGCCTCACCCTGTTCGCCCCGCTGACCGGTGGCGGCGACGTCCACCTCGTGGACCTGCACGGCCGCGACGTGCACCGTTGGCGCCTGCCCTACCGGCCCGGCCGCCACGCCCGGATCGTGTGCGGCGGTGAACTCGCCTACAACGGTGTGCTGTCGGGCGAGGACGCCCTCTTCCCGATGTGGCACAAGTACCGGGGCGGGGTGATGCTGCGGGCCGCGCCCGACGGCACCGTCCTGTGGGAGCACCGCGATCCGCGCCAGCACCACGACGCCCACCACCTCGATGACGGCGGTGTGCTCTACACCGGCCTCGAACCGCTGCGCGGCGCGCAGGCTGCCGCCGTGCGCGGCGGCGTCCCGGGCTCCGAAGCCGACGGGGCCGACGGGGCGCGCGGACCGGCCGGTGCGACGGTCTGGGCCGACACCATCACCGAGGTGGGACCGGACGGGTCCACCCGCTGGTCCTGGCGCGCCGCCGAGCACCTCGACCGCGAGCAGTACCCGCTGCACCCGGACTACGCGCGCGAGCACTGGCCGCTGATCAACGGCGTCACCCCGCTCGCCGACGGAAACATCCTGGCCAGTCTGCGCAGCGTCTCGGCCGTGGTGGTGATCAGCCGCGCCACCGGCGAGATCCTGTGGCGCACCCGACCTGGCACGGTCTCCCAGCAGCACGACCCCACCGAACTGGACGACGGCCGCCTGCTCGTCTTCGACAACGGCGTGTTCCGCCCCGGCCACGACGTGCCGTACTCCCGCGTCATCGAGCTCGACCGGACGGACGGCACGGTGGCGTGGGAGTACCACGACCCGGCCAAGGAGTCGTTCTTCGCCCCCTTCATGGGCTCGGCCCAGCGGCTTCCGAACGGCAACACCCTGGTCACCGACTCCCCCGCCGGACGCCTCTTCGAGGTGACCGCCGACGGCTACCTGTGCTGGGAGTACGTCGTCCCCCACTTCGGCGCCTACACCGAGACCGAGGTCCGCTCGCTGTTCCCGGCCGAACCCAACGCCGTGTTCCGCGCCTACCGCTACGCACCGCAGGAGATCCCGTGGCTGGAGACCCGCCCGTGAGCACCCCCACCGTCGAGGACCAGGGCCTGCCGCTGCGGCGCCTGCCGCCGCTCGCCCTCCAGCACGTGCTGGCCATGGTGGCCACACCCGTGTCCACCGTCTTCCTCGTCACGGCGGGGCTGAAGCTGACGCCCGGTCAGTCCGCGGCGCTGCTGAGCGGGGCGCTCGTGCTGTCGGGGGCCGGCTCGCTGCTCCAGTCGCTCGGCCGGTGGGGCTTCGGCGCCCGGCTGCCGTTCGTGATGCTGCCCGGCGGCGCGGCCACGGCGCTCTTCCTCCAGATCGCGCACGACCACGGCGCTGCGGTCGCCTCCGGCTCGGTGCTGTTGGCAGCGGCCCTGCTGCTGGCGGTGACGCCGCTGTACGCGCGGATCGCCGGGCTGTTCCCGCCGCTGGTCACGGGTGTGACGGTGCTGCTGGTCGGGATCTCCATGGTCCGGGTGACCGCCCAACTGCTGGCCGGCCCCGGCGGCGGCGCGGCGTCAGGCGCCCTGGCGACGGCCGCCTCGACCGTCGCGGTCACGCTCGTCGCCCGGTTGCTGCTGCGCGGCGCCTGGCGGCAGTCCGCCGTCCTGGTCGGGCTGGCCGGAGGCACGGTGATCGCGGTGCTGACCGGCCTGGGCCGGCTCGTGCCGGCCACCGGCACGGGCTTCGCCCTGCCGCGGCTGCTGCCCTACGGCACGCCGCGGTTCGACCTCGCCGCCGCGCTGCCCCTGATGCTGTTCAGCCTCACCTCGCTGGCGGAGGCCACCGGTCAGACCGCGCTCAACAGCGCCACGCCGCGCCTGGGCCGGGACGTGCCGCGGGTGGCCCGCGCCGACGCGCTGGTCTCCCTGTTCGGCGGGCTGCTCGGTACGCCGCCGCTGGTGACCAGCTCCGAGAACATCGGCATCAACCGGCTGACCGGCGTGCGCAGCCGCTTCGTGACCGCGACGGCCGGAGCACTGCTGATCGCGGTCGGTCTCCTGTCCCCGCTGTCCCGCCTGGTGGCGGGCCTGCCTCCGGCGGCCGTCGCCGGATCGGCCCTGGTCGTCTACGCGCTGATCACGGCGATGGGCGTGGAGATGCTCGGCCGGTCCGCCGGGAGCGGCTCGTCCGACACCCTCGTCGTCGGTCTGGCGCTGACGGTGGGTCTGCTGCCGGTGGTGGCCCCCGCCCTCTACGGCGGTTTCCCCGACTGGCTCCGCACGGTCCTGGGCAGCGGCGTCGTCGCCGGCACGCTGACGGCGGTCGCGCTGCGGGCCCTGTTCGCCGCGGCGCGGCTCACGGCTGCGTCGCGTGCTCCTTCCTCTCCGGAACCCGCAGAAGCAGGAACGACGTGTGGCGGCGCAGGGTGAAGCCGAGGGACTCGTAGAGCCGGATGGCGCCGGTGTTCGCGGCGGACGCGTGCATGAAGGGGACGTCCCCGCGCTCCCTGATCCCCGCCGCGACGGCGCGGACCAGGCGGGTGGCCAGGCCCCGCCCCCGGTGGGCGGGGTCGGTGCAGACGGCACTGATCTCGGTCCAGCCGGGAGGGCGCAGGCGCTCGCCCGCCATGGCGACGAGCCGACCCTCGTGGCGGATGCCGAGATAGGTGCCCAGTTCCACGGTGCGGGGCAGGAAGGGACCGGGTCGGGTGCGGGCGATCAGATCGAGGATCTCGGGGACGTCGTCGGGTCCGAGGCGGACCGCCTCTGGTGCGGGCTCGGCCCGCAGCGAGGTGTCGACGAGCTGGACGCCCTCGCCCGCCTGCACGATCTCCCAGCCCTCGGCGGGCGGGACCGCGCCGCTGAACGGGGTCAGCTTGCCGGGCCCCACCAAGGCGGCGAGGTCGTCCCAGGCGCGCGGGTCCATCGGGTCGGCGAGGGCGGTGAACGGGGAGACGTCGGTGGGGTAGCGGGCAGCCCGGCCGACGCGCTCGGCGAAGCGGGCGTGCGGACCGGTGAGCGCCGCCCAGGCGGGGTTGTCGAGGACGTGCGGCGTGGCCGGACTGTGGGGCTGCGGCCGGTGGACGCTGGTGGACACGGTGCTGCGGATCTCCGTCTCTCCTCACGGGGTTCGGGCGGCGCACCCCGCAGCGGCTGCGGGGTGCGCCGACCGATGGTGCCGGGCCGTCAGGAGTCGCTGAGCGGCAGGCCGGGCGGGTTGACCTGGGAGCTGGTGACCGCCTCGTCGGACAGGTTCCAGGCGGCCAGCCACCTCGCGTACTGGCCGTTCCTGATCAGGTAGTTGATCGCGTCAGCGACCGGCTGGGCCAACCCGCTGCCCTTCTTCACCGTCGCGGCGATCAGCCCCTGGAGCGAGGCGCCGGCGCCGGAGTAGGTGCCCGCGTTGCGGGTCGGGGTGGGCGTCTTCGCGTCCTGGGCGATCTGGTAGGCGATGCCGGGGTTGGGGCCGAAGTAGGCGTCGATCTTGCCGCCGAGCAGCGCCAGGTGGACGGCGTTGTTGTCCGGGTAGTACTTGATCGTCAACTGCTTGCCCGCCGCTTTCAGCTTGGCCTGCCACTCCAGCAGGATCTTCTCCTGGTTGGTGCCGGAGCTGACGGCGACGGTCCTGCCGGCCAGGGTCGTCCAGTCGCCGCCGAAGTTCCAGGTGCTGCTCTTCACGACCTCGAAGGCGAGGTTGTCCTGGCGGTAGGAGGCGAAGTCGTACTTCTTCTTCCGCTCCTCGGTGTCGGTGATGTTGGAGAAGCCGATGTCGGTGCGGCCGCTGTCGATGCCGACGAACAGGTTCTCCCAGGTGGAGTTCTGCACGACCGGCTTGAGGCCGAGAACGGCGGCGACCAGGCGGCCGAAGTCGGGCTCGGAGCCGGTCAGGGTCTGCTGGTCGCTGCCGACGAAGGCCAGCGGCGGGAAGCCCGCCGGCAACGCCCCGACCCCGATGACCAGTTGGCCGCTCTTGGCGACCGAGGCGGGCAGCTCGGCGTGGAGCGCGGCGACCTCGGCGACCTTGATGTCGGTCTGCGTGCCGGCCCCGTTGGACAGGGCGGCCACGGTGACGGCGCCGGGCGCGACGTTGTCGGCGGAGCCGGAGGAGGCGGAAGAGGCGGCGCTCCCGCAGGCGGCGAGGCCCACGGTGAGCGCTGCGGCGACGGTGCCTGCGGACAGGCTGCGGAGGACTCTGCTGCTGCGGGAGCTGGGCATGGCTTTTCCTTGCGTGTTCGGGTGTGGGTGAAGAAGAGGAGGAGAGGAGGAGTCAGAGGACCTTGCTCAGGAACTCCCGGGTGCGCGGATGCCGCGGGTGGTCCAGCACCTGCTCCGGCGTGCCCTGCTCGACGATCCGGCCGCCGTCCATGAAGACGACGCGGTCGGCGACCTCGCGGGCGAAGCCGATCTCGTGGGTGACGACGAGCAGGGTGGTGCCGCTGGTCGCCAGGTCCTTGATGACGGCGAGCACCTCGCCGACCAGCTCCGGATCGAGCGCGGAGGTGGGTTCGTCGAAGAGGATGACGCCGGGCTTCAGCGCGAGCGCGCGGGCGATGGCCACCCGCTGCTGCTGGCCGCCGGACAGCTGGCGCGGATAGGCGCCGCTCCGGTCGGCCAGCCCCACCCGCCCGAGCAGCGTGCGGGCCAGCTCCTGTGCCTCCGGCTTGCGCAGCAGGCCGGTCGCCACGGGCGCGGCGGCCACGTTGTCCAGCACGGTCAGGTGCGGGAAGAGGTTGAAGTTCTGGAAGACGAAGCCGATCCGGCTGCGCTGGGCCAGGATCTGGCGTTCGCTCAGCTCCCTCAGCCGGCCGCGGTGGCGGCGCACGCCGATCAGCTCGCCCCCCAGACTGACCTGGCCGATCTCGGGCCGCTCCAGATGGTTGACCACCCGCAGCAGGGTGGACTTGCCCGAGCCGGACGGGCCGATGACGACCGTCACCTCACCGGCGGGCACCGTCAGGTCGATCCCGTCGAGAACCCGGTGGGCCCCGTACCACTTGTGCACGTCGCGGACCTCGACCGCGGCTGCGGTTGCGGTTGCGGTGCTCATATCGCCGTCTCCCTCCGGACGCGGGCCCGCAGCGCGGACAGGTTGGCGCGCAGCCGCTGGAGCGGCGTCGGCGGCAGGGTGCGCAACGCGCCGCGCGAGTAGTGGCGCTCCACGTAGAACTGGACGACGGAGATGACGCTGGTGAGGATCACGTACCAGGCGGTGGCGACCAGCAGCAGCGGCACGATGTCGCCGGGATAGGTGCTGCCCATGCTCTGGACCGAGCCGAACAGGTCGAGCAGTGAGACGTAGAAGACCAGCGAGGTGCTCTTGACCAGGCCGATCAGCTGGTTGACGTAGCTCGGGATGATCGCCCGCAGCGCCTGCGGGAAGACGATCCGGGCGAACTGGTAGCGCCGGGGCAGGCCGAGCGCGGCGGATGCCTCGTGCTGGCCCTGGTCGACGGAGAGGATGCCGGCCCGCACCACCTCGGCCGCGTAGGCGGCCTCGTTGAGGCTCAACCCGACGACGGCGACCACGAGGTCGGTGGCCAGCTTGGACTCGTCGAAGTGCCAGAAGGCCGGGCCGAACGGTACGCCGAGGCTCACCGTGCGGTAGAGCGCGCTGAAGTTGTAGAGGAAGAGCAGCACCACGATCAGCGGCACCGAGCGGAACAGCCAGACGTAGACCCAACTGGCCGCCCGCAGCACCAGGTTGCGCGACAGCCTGGCCAGGGCGAGCACGATCCCGCCGAGCAGCCCGAGCACGGCGCTGTAGGCGGTCACCTCCAGGGTGACGACCAGGCCGTTGGTGATGACCGGACGCAGGAACCAGTACTGGAAGCGGTCCCACTGGTAGAACGGGTTGGTGGCCAGCCCGTGCGCGATCTGCGCGACGAGGACCAAAACGACGGCGCCGGTGATCCAGCGGCCGGGGTGGCGCAGCGGAACCACGCGTTGCGCGGAGAGTGGGCGGGTCGTGTCCGGGGGCACGACAGGGACGAGCGTCTCGCTCATGGGAGAACTCCAGCGAATGCCTGCACGGCATGTTCGAGGGGGCACGCCACGCCGGGCGTGCGGTCAGAAGGCCGTCAGAGGTGACGGAGGGCGCAGCCGGAGAGCTGACACAGCGCGCTGCTGACTCGGAGGAGGTCGACGGCGCGGTTCAGGAACGCTGCGTGCATCGCCGTCGCCCTTCCGCCCGGTCCGGTCCTCTTTGGTCGGTCAAGGTAAGGAGCCTCTCCGGCGGATGTCAATGCCGGACCATCCCTTGAGATCAGCCCAAGTCGCTTGCATTGCATGGTTGTTGCGGCATGTAACGCCCCGCTCGTGGATTGTGCCGGACGCCGCCGCCGGGTTACGGTCGCTGCGAGGCACCAGGTCGATCCGGTGCACAGCACAGTCGATCAGGGACGGAGGTGACGACGACCGTGCGAGAGGCCCGCATGCTGTCCCCTGTCGTCACCGTCACCTATGCGCGCCTTCACATCGATCTGCAGCGCGTGACGACCGCGCTCTGTCCGGCGTAACCAGGCGCGCCCCACACCCCGGCCCTGTCGCCGCAGGCGGCTCGCGCTCGACGGCGCCGGCCGGCATCCCGCCGCGTGGCGGCGAGCACGGATCACGCCGCTGACCCGGCACATCGGGCTGGTGCCGACCGCCGTCGTCCCCCACACCAAGCCGTTCCACCTCTCCAAGGCGATCGCCATGCTCGACCACGTGAGGGCGGCCGGGCCGGCATCCGCGTCAAGGTGTCCGCGCGCCCGCCACGCGCCCGCCACGCGCACTGCCCCGCGCACCGCCACCACGCCCGCCGCCGCGCACCGACGAAGGACCCACCATGGCCAACACCCCGCTCACCGTCCTCGACCTCGTCCCGATCTCCTCCGGTTCGACCGCGACCCAGGCCCTGCGCAACAGCATCGACCTGGCCCGGCAGGCCGAGCGCCTCGGCTACGCCCGCTACTGGTTCGCCGAGCACCACCTCAACCCCGGCGTCGCGGGCACCTCCCCCGCCGTCGTGCTCGCCCTGACCGCCGCCGCGACCTCGACGATCCGGCTCGGTGCCGGCGCCGTCCAGCTCGGCCACCGCACCGCCCTCGCCACCGTCGAGGAGTTCGGACTGCTCGACGCGCTCCATCCGGGCCGCTTCGACCTGGGCCTCGGCCGCTCCGGCGGCAAGCCCACCGGTGGCGACCGCCAACCCGCGCTCGTGGGGGCCGCACCCGTGGTGGACGGACTGACCCCGGGCGGCCTGCGCATCCCCGCCCGGTTCTCCTACGCGCACCTGCTGCGCCACCCGCGCCTCGCCCTGCACCGCACGCTGCTCCGGCAGCCGGGCGCCGAGTCCCAGCCATACGACGAGCAGATCGCCGACATCCTGCACCTGCTGGCGGGGAGCTACACCACCGAGGACGGCGTGGAGGCGCACGTCGTGCCCGGTGAGGGCGCCGACCTCCAGGTATGGATCCTCGGCAGCAGTGCCGGGATCAGCGCCGAGGTCGCGGGCGCCCACGGGCTGCGCTTCGCCGCCAACTACCACGTCAGCCCGGCCACCGTGCTCGAGGCCGCCGAGGCCTACCGCGCGGCCTTCCGGCCGTCCGCCGAGCTGGACCGCCCCCACGTCAGCGTCTCCGCCGACGTCGTGGTCGCCGACGACGAGGCCACCGCGCGCGAGCTGGCGACCGGGTACGGCCTGTGGGTGCGCAGCATCCGCAGCGGTGACGGCGCGATCCCGTTCCCCACGCCCGACGAGGCCCGCGCCCACGCCTGGTCCAAGCAGGACCGCGCGCTGGTGGCGGACCGCACCGAGACCCAGTTCGTCGGCACGCCGCGTCAGGTCGCCGACCGGTTGGAGATCCTGCGCGACGCGACCGGCGCGGACGAGCTGATCGTCACGACCATCACCCACCGCCACGAGGACCGCGTGCGCTCCTACGCCCTGCTGGCCGAGGAGTGGGGGCAGCGCTGACCGCTCTCAGCCGATGATCCGTCAGTTCTGCTGCGGAAAGCCCCTGTTGACCTACCCGCACGCTTGGCGCAATCGTCCGGTCGAGCGGACAGACCCTGACCCCCGACCACGTCGGCGGCCCGCGGCCCGCATCCCGCATCCGGCTCACGGCTCACGGCTCACGGCTCACGGCTCACGGCTCACGGCTCACGGCAGGATCTCGACATAGCCGTCGGTCCCGTGGACGCGGATCCGCTGCCCGTCCTGGATCAGCCGGGTGGCCCCCGGCACGGCCACGACGGCCGGCAGGCCGTACTCCCGGGCGATCACCGCGCCGTGCGTCATCAGGCCGCCGACCTCCGTCACCAGGCCCGCGACCGCGACGAACAGCGGCGACCAGCTGGGATCGGTGAAGCGCGTCACCAGGATGTCGCCCGCCTCGAGATCGGCCCGCGCCAGGTCCAGGACGACGCGTGCTCTCCCCTCGACGGTCCCGGCGGAGACCGGCAGGCCGACGAGCGCGCCGGGCGGCGCGTCCTCGCGCCGGTACGACCCCGCGACGCACTCACCGTCCGAGGTGAGCACCCTCGGTGGCGTCAGCGCCTGGTGGATGCGGAAGGCCTCCTTGCGCCGCGCGATCAGCCCGTCGTCGGCCTGCCCGGTGTGCGCGACCTCGCGGAGTTCCTGGAAGCTGAGGTACTGGATGTCGTCCGCCTCGCGCAGCACGCCGTCCCGGACGAGGCGCGCGGCCTCGGCCAGCAGGGCCTGCTTGTAGACGAAGAAGCGGCTGACGATGTTGTACTTCGGGTACTCCCGGTAGCCGGCGAACGCCCGGACCTGGTCGATCATCCGCTTGGTCTCGGCCGCTCGGCGCTCCCCGTCCGGCAGGGCCCGCAGCCGGCCCAGCACCTCTTCCTCCTTCTGCCGCGCCTTCTGCCGCCCTTGCTCGAAGCGCCGTGCGGCGGCGCCCGGTTCGAAGTTCCTGACGTTGTCGAGGAGCACCGGCACGAGCGTGGCGGGGCTCTCGCGCCAGCGCGGCCTGGTGATGTCGATCTCGCCGACACAGCGCATGCCGTACCGGTCGAGGTAGTCCTCCAGCGCGTCGCGCACCTCGGCTCCGCCCGCCAGTTTCGGCAGCTCGTCCAGGAAACCCTCCTCGGCCGCCTCCCGGAGGAACGCCACCACCTCCGGGTACGGACGGATCACGTCGGCGACGTCGAGCAGAGCCAGGCCCATCTCCGAGGTGACGTTGCCGGGGGCGGACAGGGTGAGCGTGTCGGCCGCGTTCTTCTCGCCCAGCCACTCCAGCAGCCTGTCGTTGAGCCACCAGGTGGCGTCCATTCCCGCCGTGATCGCCGGCAGGTTCTGCGGGTCGGTCAGCAGACGCTTGTGCTCGTCGAAGGCCTCCAGCAGGAAGGCGAACAGCGCCGGGCCGGTCCTGGTGGCGATGTCACGCCGCAGGGCGGCGAGCGATGCCCGGCTGCGCTCGATCAGCTCGGTCACGACGCCGGGGTCGGGGGCGGCCGGGGCGGACACCGCGCCGCTGCGCCCGGCCGGGCCGGCGTCGGGACGCATCGGGATGAAGTCGTCACGGTCCAGGACGGTCTCGAGCGCGTCCCTGAACAGCGGATCGCCGCGTCCGATGAGGTCCAGGAGCGCGGCGCGGCTCGCGGGGGTGGCCAGGCGCCCGGTGGCGTCGACGAACAGCCGCCCGCCGGCCTCGTGCATCGGTGCCATGGCCGTCAGCTGCCACACGGAGATGCCCAGCGGCTTCATGGCGTCGGTCATCATCTGCTGATGGCCGACGGAGAGGTAGACGTGGTTCTGCCCGTCGTCGGTCTCGGGGACGGGAAACAGCGTGGTGATCGGCCGGCTCTGGACGATCCGGAACTCGTCGCCGGCCAGACACCACTCGATGTCCTGCGGGCGGCCGAAGTGCGCCTCGATGCGGCGCCCGAGCCGGACCAGCCGCACGACCTGGTCATCCGTCAGCGCCGGGCGCTCCTGGCGTTCCGGCTCGATCGCCACCTCCCGCGTGCCGCCACCGCCCGGGAGGGCGTACCGGGCACGCTGCTTGGCGGCGACGGTCCTGGCGACGACCGCGCCGTCGCGGACCGTGTAGACGTCCGGGCTCACCAGGCCGGAGACCAGGGCCTCGCCGAGGCCCCAGCCGGCCTCCACGGTCGCCACCTTGCGGTGGCCCGTCAGGGGGTCGGCCGTGAACAGGACGCCGGAGGCGTCGGGAAAGACCATCCGCTGCACGACGACGGCCATGTGCACCGCCCGGTGGTCGATCCCGTGGTGGTGGCGGTACGTCACGGCCCGCTCGGTGTACAGCGACGCCCAGCACCGGCGGACGTGCCGAAGGACCGCCGCGTCGCCGACGACGTTCAGGTAGGTGTCCTGCTGGCCGGCGAAGGAGGCCGTCGGCAGGTCCTCCGCGGTCGCGCTGGAGCGGACGGCGAAGGCCGCCTGCCGGCCGAACCGGCCGAGCGCCCGGGTGACCGCCGTCGCGACGTCGTCCGGGACGGCGGTCTCCTCGATGGTCCGCCGGATCCGCGTGCTGAGCGCGCGGACCGCCTCCCGGTCCTCGGGGTCGCAGCGGGCCAGCTCGTCGAGCCTTTCGCCGAGGGACGGCGCCTGCACCACGATCCGCCCGAAGGCGGCGGTGGTGACGCAGAACCCGTCCGGCACGCCGGCGCCCTCGATCCGTGAGAGCGCGCCGAGCTGCGCGCCCTTTCCGCCGACGAGGGCGGCCTCTTGCGCACCGACCTCGCCGAGATCCACCACGTACGGTTCGGTCACCGGGGCACCTCCGGGTCGGCCCTGCCGCGTCGCGCTGCCGTGCCCGATCCAACCACCGGCGCCCCGCGCGGGCGAGACCGACGCGCGGGCAAGACCGACGCGCGGGCCCGCGGCGTCGATCAGCCGACGCCGTCCTGCGCCTTCGCGCGGTCGTAGGCGTCCCGCGCCTCCTGGACCGCGTCCATCCGCTCGTGGGTCCACAGGGCCAGACCCCGGACGCGCTCGGCGGCCTCGCGGCCCAACTCGGTCAGGGAGTAGTCGACCCGTGGCGGGATCACCGGCTTGGCGTCCCGGTGGACCAGGCCGTCGCGCTCCAGGGTCTGCAGCGTCTGGATGAGCATCTTCTCGCTCACCCGCCCGATCGCCCGCCGCAGCTCGCCGAAGCGGTAGGGACGGTCCATGAGCTCGATCAGCACCAGCACGCCCCAGCGGCTGGTGACGTGCTCCAGCACGAGGCGGTAGGGGCAGAGCTGCTCACTGGTACTTACGGCCATGTGAGTACCTTACTTCAAAGACAGTACTTTCGGAACCACAGTGCTGCTCCTATGGTGGGTGTCACCGCCCCTCGACCAGGAGATCGCAGACCATGAGCATCGTCATCACCGGAGCCACCGGACACCTCGGCCGCCACGTCGTGGACCAACTGCTGGAGCGCGTTCCGGCCGAGCAGGTCACCGCCGTCGTGCGGGACGCGGCCAAGGCGGCCGACCTCGCCGCCCGCGGCGTGCGGATCGCCGTCGCCGACTACGACGCGCCGGACACCTTCGACGGCGTCTTCGCCGCCGGGGACAAGGTGCTGCTCATCTCCGGCAACGAGATCGGCGGCGACCGCGTCGGCCAGCACCGGGTCGTGATCGAGGCGGCGAAGGCCGCGGGCGTCGCCCTGCTCGCCTACACCAGCGCGCCGGGCCGGCTGAAGGCCGCGCTCGCCGACGACCACCGCGCCACCGAGGAGGTGCTCCTCGCCTCGGGCCTCCCGTACGTGCTGCTGCGCAACGGCTGGTACCACGAGAACTACACCGAGCGGCTCGACCCGGTCCTCGCGCACAGTGCGGTCGTCGCCGCGGCCGGCGAGGGCCGCGTCTCCTCCGCCTCCCGCGCCGACTACGCGGCCGCCGCCGTCGCGGTGCTGACCGGCGAGGGCCACGAGAACCGCACCTACGAGCTGGGCGGCGACGAGGCCTGGAGCCTGGCGGAGTACGCGGCCGAGCTCAGCCGGCAGACCGGCACCCGGATCGGCTACCACGAGGTCTCCGACGAGGTCCTCACCGGCATCCTCACGGACGCCGGACTCCCCGCCGCGATCGCCACCGTCCTGGCCGGCGTCGACACCTCGATCGCCCGCGGCGAGCTGGTCGTCGACAGCGGCGACCTCTCCCGCCTCACCGGCCGCCCGACCTCCCGGCTGGCCGACGCGATCACGGCGGCGCTGAGGAACTGACGCCGGACAGGTCACCGGACAGCTCCTGCTCGCACCAGATGATCTTGCCGCCGGCCGTCTGCCGGGTACCCCAGCGCTGGGTCAGCTGGGCGACGAGCAGCAGCCCACGGCCGCCCTCGTCGAACACCCTGGCGCGGCGCAGGTGGGGCGCGGTCCCGCTGCCGTCGAAGACCTCGCAGATCAGCGAGCGGTCGTGGATCAGCCGCAGCCGGACGGGCGCGCCGCCGTACCGGATGGCGTTGGTCACGAGTTCGCTGATGACCAGTTCGGTGACGAAGGAGGCCTCCTCCAGGCCCCACGCCGAAAGCCGGCGCGCGGCCTGCGCCCGGATCCCGGCCACGGCCGCGAAATCGGCAGCCACGTCCCAGGTGGCGACCCGGCCCGGGTCCAGACGCCGGACCCGGGCCACCAGCAGGGCGGCGTCGTCGGCGGGCGCGTCCGGCAGCAGTGATCCGACCACCTGCTCGCACAGGAGGTCCAGGGAACCGTCCGGGGCCGGTGAGCCGTCCGGGCCCGCGAGGGCGCGGCGCAGCAGGGCGAGCCCCGTGTCGAGCGGACGCTGCCGGGACTCGACCAGGCCGTCGGTGTAGAGCGCCAGCAGGCTCCCCTCGGGCAGCACCGTCTCGAGCGTCTCGAACGGCAGACCGCCGAGCCCGAGCGGCGGACCGGCGGGCAGATCCAGGATCTCGGCGACGCCGCCCGGACGGACCACCGCCGGTGACGGGTGTCCGGCGCGCGCCAGGCTGCACCCGCCCGACACCGGGTCGTAGACCGCGTAGACGCAGGTCGCACCGGTCTCCGCGGTGGGGGCGTCGCCCGCCGCGCCCGTGTCGGACGCCAGGCGCATGACGAGGTCGTCGAGCTGCGTGAGCAGTTCGTCCGGCGGGAGGTCGGCGTCCGCGAGGGTGCGCACGGCGGCGCGCAGTTGGCCCATGGTGGCGGAGGCCGCGATGCCGTGTCCGACGACGTCGCCGACGACCAGCGCCACGCGGGCCCCGGACAGCGGGATCACGTCGAACCAGTCGCCTCCCACGCCGAGCTCCGGATCGGCCGGCAGGTACCGGAAGGCGGCCTCCACCGCGGACTGGTCCGGCAGTCGCCGCGGCAACAGGCTGTGTTGCAAGGTGAGCGCCGTCGTGTGCTCCCGGGTGAACCGCCGGGCGTTGTCCAGGGAGAGCGAGGCCCGCGCGACGAGCTCCTCGGCCATGGTCAGGTCGTCGGCCTGGAAGGGCGTGGGCCGGCGGAACCGGAGGAACTCGACCACGCCCAGCGTCACGCCCCGGGCGATCACCGGAACCGCCATCCATGTCGGGTGCAGCTCGGAGCGGCCGGTCGCCAGACAGCGGGCCTGCGGGGAGTCGTCGGCGTGGAGCGCGACCTCGCCCACCCCGATCACGTGCTCCGGCGCGCCCTCGAGGACGGACCGGTTGGCCACGCGGCGCAGCTCGGCACCGGCCGTCGGCCGGGGGGTGGCCCCGTCCCCGCTCAGCAGGTCCTCCAGCAGGTCGACGCTGACGAAGTCCGCGAGGCGGGGCACCGCGACGCCGGTCAGTTCCTCCGCCGTCCCGACGACGTCGAGGGTGCTCCCGATGCGCAGGCCCGCGTCGTACAGCAGCTCCAGCCGCCCCCTGGCCTCCTCGGCCCGGCCCGCCACCGCGAGTAGTTCGGTGGTGTCGCGCAAGGTGGCGACGCACCCGGAGGGCCCGCTGCCCACGGCGGTGGGCCGCAGGTTCACGGCCAGCAGCCGGCCGCCGGCCGGGTGCACCTCGTCGGTGACGGTGCCCGCGGACCTCAGCAGCGCGGCAATGCCCGGGTCCAGGCCCAGCTCCTCCAGTGCCCTCCCCTCCGCGTCCGCACGCAGGCCGAGCAGGTGCCGTGCCTCGTCGTTGGCCAGCACCAGCCGCCGGTCGGCGTCGAGGATCAGGACGCCCTCGCGCACCGAGTGCAGCACCGCGTCGTGGTGCTCGTACATCCGGGTCATCTCGACCGGCCCCAGGCCGTGCGTCTGACGGCGCAGCCTCCGGCTCACCAGCGTCGCCCCACCCGCGGCCAGGACCAGCGCGCCGACCGCGGCACCGATCAGGACCGGCAGCTGCCGGTCCACCACGGCGGCGACGTCCGTGGTCTGCACCCCGGTCGAGACGAGGCCGACCACACGACCGTGCGCGTCCTGGACGGGGACCAGCGCGCGGACCGCGTTCTGCGGAGAGCCCTGGAAGATCTCCGTGAAGGACGCGCCGGCCGCCGCCCTGGCGATGTCGCCCTGGGCGCGGGTGCCGATCAGGCCCGGAATCGGGTCCGTGTAGCGAATGCCGGACGTGGAGAGCACGTCGACGAAGTCCACGCCGGCCGTCTTCTGGGCCCGCAGCGCGAGCGGCTGGAGCTCGGCCGTGGGATCGGGCGACTGCAACGCCTGCACCAGCCCGGGGGCGTGCGCGAAGCCCGCCGCGACGGCGAGCGCCCGGTGGCGGGCGTCGTTCTGCGCGTCGCTCGTGGTCTTGAGGACCAGGGCGACGGTGGCGATCGCGGCGAGGAGCAGCAGGACCGCCAGCTGCCAGACGAAAGCCTGTCCGGCGACGCTTCGCACACCGAAGCGCGAGGCCGGGCGGGACCCGCGGCCGAACCTGCCCATAGGCCATTGTTACCCGGAGTGCGTCCTGCCGTCCCGGTCCGGTGGCCGGGGCGGGCTCGCCGCCCATGCCCGGCTCGTCCGCCGCGCCGCCCACCGCCACCACCCGTAGCAGCCGACGCGCGGCTGCCCCCTCCCGTCAGGCGCGGGTTGCGCACCGGCCACCGATTGCAGTTAGGTAAGGCTTACCTAAGCACCTCACTTTCTGCCTGCCGAGGACGGTTCGCCATGCCCTTTTCCGACTCGCCCCCGCTGTCGCTCCCGACGGCCGCCGCCCCGCCGTCCACCCCACTGGGGCCGTTCCTGGACAGTGCGCTGGCCTGGGCGAGTTGGAGCACGGTCATGGCCTTCGTCGGGCTCCTCGTGCTCGCCCTGGTCGTCGACGCACCCGCCCGGCGCGCGGGAGCCACGACCGGGCGCCGGGTTCGCGGCCGGCTGGCGGCCGCGGGCGTCGTGGCCGGGGTGCTCGCGGGCCCGGCCGCGACGACCGGGCTGGCGCACGACGCCGCGGGCGGGCGGGGGGCCGGCTACGACTACACCGCCGCGTGGGGCGGGCTCTTCGACGGCAGCGGCCAGGGGCTGCTCGCCGGACTTCAGGTGGCCCTGCCAGTGCTCGGTGCCCTGCTGCTCGCGCCCGCCGCGCTGCGCCGCACCCGCGCCGGGCGGGCTCAGGGCGCGCTGCTGTGGACCGGTCTGACGGCCGGACTGGTCGCCCTGGGCGCCGCCCGGTTCCCCACCCAGATCCGCAACGGCCTCGGGCGCACCGTCTTCGAGACGGTCGTCTGGATGCTGCACCTCTTCGGTGCCGCGGTCTGGCTGGGCGGGCTGGTCGGGCTCGTGCTGCTCGCCCTGCCCGGCGCGGTGACCCCGGCCGAGCGCGGCGCGTTCTGGCCCACGGCCGTCCGGCGCTTCTCCCTCGCGGCGATGGCCTGCGTCGCGGCGATCACCCTGTCCGGTCTCTTCCTCGCCTGGGAGCACGTCGACGGACCGGGTCAGCTCGTCAGCACCATGTACGGGCGCGTGCTGGGCGTGAAGATTCTCCTCTTCGGCTCCGTGCTGGTGCTCGGTGCGTTCAACCAGTTCTGGCTCCACCCCCGGATCGAGACCCTGCGCGACGCCGGTGAGACCGGACGCAGCGGCGCGATCGCGCTGCGCCGCTTCCCCGCTGTGGTCGCGGTGGAGGTCGCGCTGGTGCTGCTCGTGCTCTTCGTCGCACCGTTCCTGCACGGCTCCGCCCGCAACCAGGCGTTCCAGGCCGAGGCGGCCCGGCACGCGACCTCGGCCACGGCGCCGCTGCCGAAGCTGCCGCCCAAGCAGACGACGGCCTCGACCTGGGCCTGGGGCAGCGTCGAGACGGCGGCGGTCGTCGGCGTCATGGCGGCCGGTTACCGCTGCTCCGGCCGCCTCGCCCGGCGCCGCGTGCTCACCGGCCGGGAGTCGACCACCGCCGGCGCCTCGGCGGCGTGAACGGGAACCGGGCACAACCGGACACACCGCCGAGGTCCTGTGCCGCTACCTCGGCCCGCTCCCGGGCCTGCCGAGGAGCAGGGCCAACTCCGCCTTGTGGGCGGGCAGTCGGTGCTCCGGCAACGCGGCAGGACCGCAGGAGGCGGAACCGAGGCCGTCCTGGGCGAGGTCGAGGTGGAGGTGGAGCAGGCCGTCCGGACGCAGCTCGTGCGGGTGGCGGGCGGCCGTGAGCGCGGCGTCGGACCAGGGGCGGGCAGCGAAGTCGAAGACCGGTTCCCCCTCGACGCGCAGCCCGGCGCCGGAGGGATCGGTGAACTCCGCCCAGCGGGCGTCGGAGCGGTTGCCGTTCTCCTGCGGCATCAGATACGGGGTCTGCAGTTCCTCCAGCGCGCCTGACCACCGTCCGACCCGGGCCGCCGCCCGGCTGTCGCGGTAGGACTCGCCGGGCCCGAGGCCGAACCAGGCGACCCGGACACCCACCAGCGGGACGGCGAGGCGCAGGCCCAGGCGCGGCAGCGTCAGTCCGGTCCAGTCGCCGTCCGGTTCGACGCTCAGGTCGAGCCGGAGCAGCCCGGCCTGCTCGCGCCAGCGGTAGGTGGCCAGCAGGGCCCGGTCGGACGCCGCCGGGGCGACACGGGTGCGGACGGTGAGGGTGTCTCCCTCGACCGCGGTGGCGACCGTCCGGTGGCGCATGCGGTGCAGGCCGGCCTGCTCCCAGGCGTGGGCGAGCGAGCGCACGCCACCGCCGCGGTCGTTGTCGGTGGGAGCACGCCAGACGTCGAGCCGCGCCTCGGTGACCGGCAGACCGCCCACGTCGAGCAGCCTGCCGTCAGCGGTGAAAACGGCCGGCCCGATCCGCAGCCGGTCGCTCTCCGCCTCCGGACGTACGCCGGCGGACGCCCGCCCGGACGGGGTCACGGACGCGGTCGCGGAGCCGGGCGCGCCGACGGGCAGCTGTGCCCAGGCGACCTCGTGGCCCGCCGGGGCCCACGGCTCGTCGTGGGCGAGGCGGGCGCGGACGGTCAGCCACGTCTCGGGCCCGGGCGGGGCGGAGCGCACGGCCTCCGGCAGCGGCAGGTCGCACGACTCCCCTGCCGCGAGGGGCGGCACCGGCAGGTCGCCGTCGGCGACGGGCTCGCCCTGCCGCTCCAGGACCCAGGAGAAGGCCAGGTGGTCGAGCGAGCGGACGTCGTGGAGGTTGGTCACGCGCAACGTCCCCTGCGACCGGTCGCCCTCGATCCGGACCGGCTCGACGACCTTGCGGTACTCGGCCAGACCCGGCGAGGGGGTCCGGTCGGGGAGGAGCAGGCCGTCGGCGACGAAGTTGCCGTCGTGCAGGGGCTCGCCGAAGTCGCCGCCGTAGGCGTACCAGCGGCGGCCGTCGGGGGTGGTGCGGGCGATGCCGTGGTCGATCCACTCCCAGACGAAGCCGCCCTGGACGCGGAGGTGCCGCTCGATCAGCCGCTGGTACTCGCTCAGCCCGCCCGGACCGTTGCCCATGGCATGGGCGTACTCGCACAGCAGGAACGGCAGCGCGCGGCGGTGGCCGTCCAGCGCCGGGTCCGTCGTGGCCGGCTCGGCGCGGCGCCCGATGGCGTCGACCTCGTCGTGGGAGGCGTACATCCGCGAGTAGAGGTCGACGTGGCCGCTGTCCCGGTCGCCCTCGTAGTGGATCGGCCGCTCGGGGTCGCGGGCGCGGCACCACTCGGCCATGGCGGCCAGGTTCGCGCCGGTGCCGGACTCGTTGCCGAGCGACCAGACGATCACGCCGGGGTGGTTCTTGTCCCGCTCGACCGTTCGCCGGATGCGGTCCAGGAGGGCCTCGCGCCACCGCGGGTCGGCGCTGGGATTGCCGCGCCAGCCGACCTGTTCGAAGCCGTGGGTCTCCAGGTCGCACTCGTCGATCACCCACAGGCCGTACTCGTCGCACAGGTCGAGGAAGTCCGGGTGCGGCGGGTAGTGGCTGGTGCGGACGGCGTTGATGTTGTGCCGCTTCATCAGCAGCACGTCCTGGAGCATCGTCTCCCGGGTGAGGGAGCGGCCGCGCTCGGGGTCCCACTCGTGGCGGTTGACCCCGCGGAAGGTGATCGGGCGGCCGTTGACGGTCAGCAGGCCGTCCGCCACGGCCACGGTGCGGAACCCCACGCGCACGCGGACCTGCTCCCGTTCGGTGCGCAGCACTGCCTCGTAGAGCCGTGGCGTCTCGGCACTCCACGGCTGGGCAGCGGGCAGGACGTGCGGACCCGCGGGGTCCACGTCGTGCAGGCCGAGCTCGGGGAGGTCGAGCCGGACCCCGGGTCCGGCCGTGGTGACGGCCAGGGTGCCCGCGCCGGCGGTGTGGTCCCAGCCGGCGTGGACGAAGAAGTCGTCGAGCGCGGGTTCGGGGCGGGCCAGCAGGGTGACCGAGCGGAAGATCCCGGACAGCCACCACATGTCCTGGTCCTCCAGGTAGCTGCCGCTGGACCACTGGTGCACCCGGACCGCGACGGTGTTGCGTCCGGCGCGCAGCAGGCCGCCGACCTCGAACTCGTGGGCGAGGCGGCTGCCCTTGGCGTCGCCGAGCGGGACGCCGTTGAGCCAGACCCGGAAGCAGGAGTCGACGCCGTCGAAGCGCAGCAGCGCCCGCTCACCGGGCTGCGGGGCGGGCCAGTCGGCCGGGAGGTCGAAGGCGCGGCGGTACTCACCGGTGGGGTTCTCGTCGGGCACGAACGGCGGGTCGACCGGGAACGGGTAGCTGACGTTGGTGTACGCGGGGGCGCCGTGGCCGTGGAGCTGCCAGTGGGCCGGCACCGGCAGCTCGCTCCAGCCCCGGGTCGCAGCCGCGGCAGGGTCCGTAGCCGAGTCGGGGCCGAAGGGCTCGGTGGCGAAGTCGTCCCCGCCGTGGTTGTCGGTGTCCGCAGCCGTGGCGTCCGGGTGGAGCCGGAAC
Organism: Streptacidiphilus sp. MAP12-33; assembly: GCF_041261265.1. Lineage (NCBI taxonomy): Bacteria > Bacillati > Actinomycetota > Actinomycetes > Kitasatosporales > Streptomycetaceae > Streptacidiphilus > Streptacidiphilus sp. MAP12-33. Next base: position 35,588 of record NZ_JBGCCA010000005.1, on the reverse strand, counting down.
TGCCAGAGGCCGTCGAGGGAGAGCTGGGGCGCGCTGGAACGGCCGCAGGCGCGCGGCGGCACCGCGCCCCGCCCCGGCGAGGGATCCACGAAGTAGGGCAAGGACATGCTGACGAATCTGGCAGCCCGGCCCTGGTGCGTCAAGAGCGATTGATCGTACGATCACAAAGCGAAAGAAACGCTCTGACGCAAGCGACTGCGCAAGGGGAAGCACATGCCTGCCACGGCCGACGCCCGCCACCGCAAGATCCTGGAGCTGCTCCGCGACCGCCCGGCACTGCCGGTCGGGGAGCTCGCGACCGCGCTCGGCGTCTCGTCGGCGACCCTCCGGCGCGACGTCGAGGCGCTGGCTCGCGCCGGCCGACTGAGCCGGGCCCACGGACGCGTCTCGCGCCCGGACGGGCCGGGAAGGGGGCCGGGGAGCGGGCCGGTCATCGGCATGCTGGTCCCCGCCTCGACCAACTACTACGCCGAGGTGATCCGCGGCGCGCGGGCCGTCGCCGCGCAGGCCGGTGCGCGCCTGGTGCTCGGCGTCTCCGGCTACTCCGCCCGCGCCGATCCGGGGCAGCTCAAGGCGCTGCTCGACGCCGACGCGCAGGGGCTGCTGCTGACCCCGACCTGGGCCGGAGCCGGTCCGGACGCGGAGGAGGAGCAGCGCATCCTGACTCTCGACCGGCCCGCCGTGCTGGTGGAGCGGCGCACCGAGCCGGGCACCGCGCTCGCCGGGCTGGACTGCGTGCGCACCGACCACGCCCACGGCGCCGCGCTGGCTGTGCGCCATCTCGCCGCACTCGGCAGGCGCCGGATCGCCCTGCTGGCGGATCCGCTCTCGCCGACCTCGCCCCACCTGCGCGACGGCCACGCGGCCACGACGGGCGCACTGGGCCTCACCGGCCCGGTGGCCGGCTCGGCGGAGGAGGTGCTGCGCGAGGCGGCGGCCGGGCGCGTGGACGCCGCCCTGGTGCACAGCGACGTGGACGCGCTGCGCCTGCTCCAGCTCGCCCAGGCCAGGGGCCTGAAGACCCCCGACGACCTGGCGGTGGTGGCCTACGACGACGACGTGGCCGGGCTCGCCGACGTGCCACTGACCGCGGTCGCGCCGCCCAAGCAGGCACTGGGCGAGTCCGCGGTCCGGCTGCTGCTGGAGCGGCTCGGGGCGGGCGTCGGGGAGCCGGGCCCGGCCGGTGCGCAGCAGCCGCCGCGCCACCTGGAGCTGCTACCCCGGCTCTGGGTGCGGCACTCGTGCGGCGGCCGCTCGCGGTAACGATCGAGTGATCGAATGAAAGTTTTTCGATGATTCGCTCTTGACGGCGAGCGATCCGCCACCAAGGATGACCGTCATTCGCCCCACGGCCTTCGCCCAGGGCGATCCTCTCACCCACCCCCGGGACACTTCGCACACGGGTCATCTTCCGACAGGAGCATGGCAATGACGCACCGCTCGGCCTTCCCCCTCCCCGCAGGTCGTACCAGCCACCGCCTGCTGGCCATCGGCGCCTGCGCCGCGCTCTCCCTGGTCTCCCTGACCGCCTGCGGCAGCAGCGCCGCCACCACGAGCGGCGGCTCCGCCCAGAACAGCGGCAAGCCGGTCGAGATCACCTTCTGGACCTGGACCAAGAACGCCGACAAGGTCGTCGCCGAGTTCAACAAGACCCACAAGGACGTCCACGTCACGCTCTCGCAGACGGTCGGCGGCCCGACCGGCTACGCCAAGGACTTCGCCGCGATCAAGGCGGGCAACGGCCCGGACCTCTTCAACGTCGAGTACTCCGAGCTGCCGAACTTCGTCGCCCAGGGCGACGTGCAGGACATCACCTCCGCCGTCGGGAGCTCCGCGACCTCCGCCCTCGGCAACTCCATGCAGCTGACCACGCTCGGCGGCAAGACCTGGGCGGTCCCCTTCGACATCGAGCCGACGGTCTTCTACTACCGCAAGGACCTGTTCCAGAAGTACAACCTCACCGTCCCCACCACCTGGGACCAGTTCAAGACCGACGCCACGGCCCTGCAGAAGGCCGCGCCCGGCGCCCACCTGATCAACTTCCCCACCGACGACGCCTCCGTCTTCGCCTCGATGGCCTGGCAGGCCGGCGCCCAGTGGTTCGGCACCAGCGGCAACGCCTGGAAGGTGAACTTCCAGGACGCCGCCACCTTGAAGGCCGCCGCCTACTGGCAGGGCCTGATCGACGGCGGCCAGGTCAGCACCTACCTCTCCAGCAGCCCCGCGCTCACCGCCGACCTGAACAACAGCAAGGTCATCGGCATGATCAGCGGCCCGTTCGAGGGCGCCTACCTGAAGACCATGGCGACCTCCTCGGCCGGCAAGTGGGCCGTGGCCCCGCTGCCGACCTTCGACGGCACCCCGGCGACCGGCGCCGTCGGCGGCTCCAGCTACGCCGTCAGCAAGAACAGCACGCACACGGCCGCCGCGGTCGAGTTCGCCACCTGGATGTCCACCAACGCCGACGCCGTGGCCACCCGCGTCGCCGGCGGCGCCTCCAGCGCCCTGCCGGCCGACCCGGCCATGGACACCGTCGCCCAGAAGGCCTTCGACGCCTCCTTCTACGGCGGCCAGGACATCTACACGCTCAACCAGCAGGCCGCCGCCACCATCAAGACCGGCTGGACCTGGGGCCCGCTGATGGTCTCCACCTGGTCCGACTTCGCCGACCCGTGGGCCAAGCTCGGCAAGGGCGGCACGATCACCGGGGCGCTCCAGTCCGCGCAGGCCCAGACGGTCTCCCAGATCAAGGCCGCCGGCCTGAACGTCCAGGGCTGAGGCTGCTGCCCATGGCCCTCCTCACCAAGCCGGCCGCGACGCGGCGGGCGCCCCACCGGGCGCCCGCCGCGGGCGGCCGCCCCCGCAGCCGCACCCGCGGCGCCGCCGCCCTCCTGCTCGGCCCCTTCTTCCTGCTCTTCGCGGCCGCCACGCTCGCGCCGATCGGCTACGCGCTGTGGCTGAGCCTCTTCCAGGAGCACCACTCCGGGCTCGGCTTCGGCCCGGCGACCACCGTCTTCAGCGGCATCGGCAACTACCTCGACGTGCTGAAGGACTCCGCCTACCGCGACGGCTTCGTGCACGTGGCGCTGTTCGCGGTGATCTACGTGCCGCTGATGCTCGGCGGCTCCCTCGCCGTGGCGCTGCTGCTCGACTCCGCGCTCGCCCGCGCCAAGCGCTTCTTCCAGCTGACGCTCTTTCTGCCGCACGTCGTGCCCGGCATCATCGCCGCGATCGTCTGGCTCTACCTCTACACCCCGGGCGTCAGCCCGATCGTCTCCGTGCTCCAGAGCGGCGGCTTCTCCTTCGACCTCGGCTCCCCCTTCGTCGCCGTGCCCTCGCTGGTGAACGTCGCGATCTGGGAGGTGCTCGGCTACAACGTCGTCGTCTTCTACGCGGCACTGCAGGCGATCCCGCGCGAGGTGCTGGAGGCGGCCCTGATCGACGGCGCCTCGGAGCTGCGCACCTCGTGGAGCATCAAGCTGCCCTCGATCCGCAGCAGCGTGGGCCTGGTCGGGTTGTTCACCGCGATCGGCGTGCTGCAGCTGTTCCAGGAGCCGCTGCTGATGCAGCAGACCGCCCCGGCGGTGATCACCACCACCTGGACGCCCAACCTCTACAACTACGCGCAGGCCTTCAAGGACTCCAACTACGGCTACGCCGCGGCGGGTTCCATCCTGCTCGCGGTCGTCTGCGGCCTGCTCTCGTTCGGCGTCACCCGGCTCTCGAATCCCTGGAGGCGGGCATGACCACCGCTCTCGACTCCCGGCCCGCCACGCGCGGACGCGGCACCACCGAGGACGGCGCGCCGGGGGGCGCGAGCCGCACCCGCTGGATGTCGCGCGCGTCGGTCAACGCCGCCCTCGTCATCGCCGCGCTCTACACCTTCTTCCCGGCGATGTGGATGCTGCTGGCCGCCGCCAAGTCCTCCACCGGCATCATGGACGGCCACCTGCTCAGCTTCTCCGACTTCGACCTGCTGGGGAACCTGCGCGCGCTGACGCAGCAGGACGGCGGCATCTACTTCCGCTGGCTGCTCAACTCCTTCCTCTACGCCGGTTTCGGGTCCGTCTTCTCGGCGCTGGTGAGCTGCGCGGCGGGCTACGCGTTCGACAAGTACCAGTTCCGCGGCAAGGAGAAGCTGTTCGGCCTGGTGCTGCTCGGCGTGCTGGTGCCCAGCGCGGCGACCGTGCTGCCGATGTACCTGCTGGCCACCAAGGCGCACCTGGTCAACACCGTCTGGGCGGTGCTGATCCCCTCCGTGGTCAACCCCTTCGGCGTCTACCTGGCCCGGGTCTTCGCCCAGGGCTACGTGCCCGACGAGGTGGTCGAGGCGGCCCGCGTGGACGGGGCCGGCGAGCTGCGCATCTTCGGCCGGATCGGCCTGCCGATGATGCGGTCGGGCTTCGCCACGATCATGCTCTTCCAGTTCTCGGCGATCTGGAACGGCTTCTTCCTCGCGCTGGTGATGCTCTCCAACCAGAACCTCTACCCCGTCAGCCTCGGCCTCTACATCTGGGACCAGGGCGTCGCCACCGACGGCCCCTCGCTGATCTCGCTCGTGATCTGCGGCTCGGTGATCGCCGTCATCCCCGTCATCGTCCTGTTCGTCTGCCTGCAGCGCTTCTGGCGCTCCGGGCTCACCGCCGGAAGCGTCAAGTAGCCCCGCGCCGACCGGCACCGAGGAGCCGTTGCTCGCATGACCATTCCCGCCGCCCGCAGGCCGCGCACGCTGCTCGCCATGGACCCGTGGCTGCGGCCGCGGCTCCTCGGCCCGGACCAGCTGCGCCGCCTGGACGAGGTCGCCGACACCGACGCCGACGCGATCCACCGCGACCTCACCACGCCCGCCGCCCGCGCGGCACTCGCCGAGACCGAGGTGCTGCTGACCTTCTGGGGCTGCCCGCCCGTCGACGCCACCGTGCTGGCCGCCGCCCCGCACCTGAAGGCGATCGTGCACGCCGCGGGCTCGGTCAAGCAGATCGTCACCGACGCCTGCTGGGCCCGCGGCATCACCGTCTCGACCGCCGCCTGGGCCAACGCCCTGCCGGTGGCCGAGTACACCGTGGCCGCCGTGCTCGCCTCCAACAAGCGTCTGGTCCAGGCCCACCTCGAGTACCACCGCACCCGTGACCCGGAGGGCTGGCACCACCGGTTCGCCGGCGTCGGCAACTACCGCCGCGTGATCGGGATCGTCGGTGCCTCCCGGATCGGACGCCGGGTGATCGAGCTGCTGCGCCCGTACGACCTGGACCTGCTGGTCCACGACCCCTACCTGACCGAGGCGGAGGCGCACGCCCTCGGCGTCCGCGCCGTCGGTCTGGACGAGCTGTGCATGCGCGCGGACGTGGTGAGCGTGCACGCTCCGGCCCTGCCCGAGACGCGCCACATGATCGACCGCGCCAGGCTCGCGCTCATGCCGGACGGCGCGACGCTCGTCAACACCGCCCGCGGTTCGCTGATCGACCACGACGCGCTGGTGGACGAGCTGCGCGCGGGCCGACTGCATGCCGTCCTCGACGTCACCGACCCCGATCCGCTGCCCGCGGACTCGCCGCTGTTCGACGTGCCCAACCTGGTGCTCACCCCGCACATCGCCGGCTCGGTCGGCGGCGAGCTGCACCGGATGGCGGACTCGGCGCTGGCGGAGATCGAGCGGTTCGGCCGCGGCCTGCCCTTCGCCCACCCCGTGCTCAGCGGCGAGCTGCACCGCACGGCCTGACGCCGCGCCGCCCGAACCGTCACGCCGACCGAGGCGCCACGCCGCCAGAACCGCCGTTCCTCGAGAGGAGGCACCGCCCGTGCCCAGGTTCGGCTTCTCCACCCTCGGCCTGCCCGGCCGCCCGCTCGACGCCGTCCTGACCCTGGCCCAGGAGGGCGGCTGGGACGGCGTCGAGCTGCGCTGCGCCGAGGACGAGCCGCTGCACACCGGGCTCGACCGCGCCGAGCGGTCGCTCGCGGCCCGCGCGTTCGTCCGCACGGGCGTGGTGCCCCTCGCCCTCGCCGGCTACACCCGCGTCGCCGAGCCCGGCCCGGACGCGCCGGTCCTGGCCGCGCTGCGGCGCCAGATCTGGCTGGCGGCGGACGTGGGCGCGCGGTTCCTACGGGTCTTCCCCGGCGGTGGCGACGCCGATCGTGCGCGCGCCGACGCGTGCGCCGTGCGGCGACTGCGCGCCGTCGCCGGGCTCGCGCAGACCTGCGGGGTCCGGATCCTGCTGGAGACGCACGACTCCCACCGCGCCGCCGCCGACACGGCGCGCGTCCTGCGCGCGGTGAACGCGCCCGGCGCGGGAGCCCTGTGGGACGTGCTGCACACCCACCTCGCGGGGGACGCACCGGAGCGGGCGTTCGCGACGCTGCTCCCCCACCTGGGCTACATCCAGGTCAAGGACGCTCGTGACGTTCGTGACCTCCGCGCGGAGGGCGACCTCACCCCCGTCGCCCTGGGTGCGGGCTCGCTCGACCCGGCCGCTGCCGTCGCGGCCGCCCTCGACGGCGGCTACGACGGCTGGCTGGTGTGGGAGTACGAGGCGCGCTGGTACCCGCACGCCGAGCCCCTGCCGCCCCAGCTCCCCGCCGCCCGCGCCTGGCTGGCCTCAGCCGTGGCCGACCACCCCCGCGCCCTGACCCCCTGAACGCGCACCGCCTGCCGCGGTAGCGCTTCCGCTCTGCCCCCGCGTTGCGGTGCCGCGGTGCCGCTGTGCGCAGACGGCCGGGGCTCACCCCGCCCAGTCGGTGGAGGCGCGGACGCGCAGGGTGGGCAGCAGGTCCAGGTGACGGCCCGGCGCCTCGGCGTCCGGGTCCTGCGCGAGACGCTCCAGCAGGAGCTCCACGGCCGCCACCCCGAGTGCCTCCTTGGGCGGGGCCACGGCGGTGAGCGGGACGTCCGCCAGCCCGGCGGTCTCGTCGTCGTAGGCGACGATCGCCACGTCCTCGGGGACGCGCAGGCCGCGTCCGCGCAGGTGCTGCAACAGGATCAGGGCCTCGGTGTCGGGATGCACGAGGACGGCGTCCACCCGGCCGTCCGAGACCGCGTCGAGCATGTCCGCGTGCATCGCGACCTCGTCCTCGGCGGCCGGGAGCGCGGGCGCGGTGAGGCCGAGTGCCTCAAGGCCCGCCCGGTACCCGGCCGACACGAACCCCGCCGTGGGCGTGCCCTCGCGGACCAGCAGCGCGATGCGCCGGCGCCCGGTCGCGGCGAGGTGCCGCACCGCGACACTGGCGCCGTGGACGTGGTCGGTGCAGACCCGGTCCAGCCCGGCGAGGGGCGAGCCGGGGGCCGTGCGCCGTTCCACCAGGACCGTGGGCACGCTGAGGCGGAGCAGCGCCTCCTCCTCGTCGGACGACGGCAGGCCCTCGCGCCAGGTGGGCGTGAGCAGCAGGCCGCTGACGCCGGCGGACAGCATGGAGGCGATCTGGGTCTGGTCCTGGTCGGGCTGGTAGTCCGAGATCCCGAGGATCAGCCGGACGCCCGCCGCGGCGGCGGCCGCCTTCGCGCCGCGGATCACCTCGGCGTAGTAGTACGCCGCGGCGGGGACGAGCAGGCCGAGGGCCGTGTCCTCGGTCCGTGCGCGGCGGATCTGGGGGTAGGGCGAGGCGCTGGTCTCGGGCCGGGAGACGGAACCGTGCGCACGGTGGAGCAGCCCGGCCTCGGCGAGCTGCTCCACGTCGCGCCGCGCGGTGACGGTGGAGATCCCGAGGGTCTCGGCCAGGTCGGCCACGCGGATCCTGCCCTGCTCCCTGACCAGCCGCAGGATCCGCTGGTGGCGGTCGTCCACGGAAAGGCGCATGGTTCCCCCTGAATCTCGAGAAGGCCAGCCTAGCGAATGACGGGCCGCTTCTTCGGAAATCAGTCAACCGGTCATTCGCTCGTCGGCTCCGCGCGGCTCAGCCGGTCTCGGCCGGTCTCAGCCGGTCACCACCTCCAGGACCGGCGCCTTTCCGCCTGCTTGCTCCTTCGTGGAGAAGACCGCGGCCAGGCCGGCGCCCTGCTGCGAGACACCGATCGCGGCGGTGCCGTCGCTGCTTTCCTGCACCAGGACGGTGACGTCGAGGCCGACCCAGTCGTAGGCGGTGCTGACCGCGCCGGTGCCGTAGGCGGTGGTGGTGGCCGGGGCCGTGTTCCAGGTGACGCCGGTCTCGGTCCAGCTGTCGTTGGCGAGACCGTAGGCGGTGACGGTGGTCTGACTGCCGCCGCTGTCCTCGACGTTGCCGTTGAGCCACAGAACGGCCCGGCGCACCGTACTCGGGGTGATCCCGGTGAGGCCGAACTTCAGCAGCCCGACACGGTCGTAGCCGGTCCCCGAGCTGCCGACGTTCTTGACCACGAAGGTGGTGCCGGTGCCGTAGTTGGTGGTGGCGTAGGAGCCGTCGCGCACGTAGGTGTCGGCGGCGGGCGCCAGCAGGGCGGTCGTCGCCGGGGTCAGCGCGGTGCCGGTGGTGGCGAGCGTGACACTGTGCGTGCCGCCGCGGCTGCCGCCGGTCTCGACGAGGAGCTTGACCTGACCTCCGGAGCTGGACTGCACGGTGACGCTCGGGTCGGCGGACACGATCGAGGTGTAGCCGGTGGCGGAGACGGTCACCTGGAGCGTCGCCGCCGAGCGCGTCGGATCGGCGACGGCGATCGTCAGTCGTCCGCCGCCGGTCTGCGTGCTGACGGAGGCGGGCCCGTTGACGGTGATCGGCCCGGCGGTCCCGGCGCCCCAGAAGTTGGCCATGGTGACGCCGAGCGCGCTGTCGGTGACGGCCTGTACGGTCGTGGTGTTGGCGACGACGGAGACGGCGGGGCTGCTCGCGTACGAGGCCGTCTGCGCCTCGGTGTAGTTGGGCAGCAGGACGTAGGAGTAGGTGGCGGCCGACGGGTTGGCACCGTGGTCGAAGGCGATCGACAGGTAGGGGCGGGTGTCGTTCGCCAGCGTGGTGGGGGCACCGGAGTTGACGTTCGTCCAGTTGCCGGTGTTGCTGGTCTCGTTGAAGACGACGTTGTTGGCGCCCGCGGGCCACAGGAAGTAGTAGCCGCCCACCCCGCTGATGCTGGCCCAGTGCACGCCGTTGACGGTGGAGGACCATCCCGGGCTGGTGCTCTGCGCCGTGCCGTTGACGGACAGGGTGGCCGAGCCGGTGGTGTGGGTGTTGCGGTTCTCCACGGTGGTCAGGACGTGGTTGCCGCTGGTGGAGGTGATGCCGGCGCCCAGGCAGACGACGGCGTCGTCCAGGCAGAACCAGGACTTCACGGCGGTGAGGTTGGTGGAGTAGGCCTGGAGCTGCATGCCGACGGCGCCGTAGGTGCCGTTCAGGACGGAGCCGCCGACCCAGGTGGTGGACGGCTTGGTCGCCTGTCCTGCGGAGTTGGCGAGCGCGCCCTGGTCGGCGGTGGTGCCGGGGAGCTGGTACGGGTCGACGGTGTCCCAGTAGGCGTCGTTGAACTGGGCCACGTCGTTGTCGAGGTAGAGGTAGCCCATGCCGTCGCCGGTGTACCAGCCGTGCAGGTTCTCGCCGTTGATGACCTCGTAGCGCTGGATCTCGCTGGAGCACGTCGCGATCGAGTACGCCCAGCCGGGCCGCCGGTGCACGGCCCGTGCCATGTCCGGGAACTGGTGGTGCGCCACCGGCTCGGCCGCCGCGGTGACCGAGGAGTCGCCGAGCACCGACTGGGCGAGTGCGATCCCACCGACCCCGGCGGTGGAGACGGTGACGGTCGAGCCGGTGGTGAGGTTCACGATCGCCTGCGTGGTGCTGCCGACCGTGAAGACGGTGTTGCGCTGGAGCCAGCCCTTGGCCGTCGCCTTCCAGGCCGCGGCCTGGGCGGGGTCCGTGGTGGCCTGGGCGTAGCGCAGCAGCGTCAGCGCACCCGAGAAGCCGTCGGACGCGTCCGGTTGGTTGTAGCGCGAGATCGCCCGGCCGCGCACCGCGTCGAGCATCAGGCCGTTGTAGACCACCGGCGCGTAGCCGTCGGCGACGCCGGTGAAGACGTTCGCCAGGTTCGGGTCAGTGATCGCCCACTGCGAGCCCTGGAGCAGCAGGACGAGGGCGACGACGTCGCCGAAGTAGATCGAGCCGTAGGTGCCGGTGTAGGCGACGCCGGAGTGCTGCTGGTAGGACCCGTCCGCGTAGAGGCCGTCGCCGGTCATCACGAGCGGCAGCGCGGGCGACAGCGCGCTCACGCCCGTGCTGATCGGGGTGGAGCTGGAGCCGAGCGCGCCGCGCACGATCACCGCGCGGCACTCGTCCAGCCGGTTGGCGCCGGTCGAGGTGGTCGAACTGCTGGGCACGATGAGCTGCTTGGTCGGGTCGGACACGAAGGCGTCGATCGCGGCGCAGTACGCGGCGATCTGGGTCGAGGAGAGCTGCCCGTACATGAGGATCGCGGTGTCCTCCAGCAGTTGGCTGCTGCCGATCTGCCAGTCCCACCAGTTGTTGTAGGGCGTGACGCCGGATCGGTAGGGGCCGCTGCTTCCGGTCATGAAGTCCAGGCCGCCGAGGACGGTCGCGGCCAGGGAGGAACTGCCGGTGTAGTTCGTGCCCGGGGTGACGTAGGCGAGAGCGAGGGTCTTCAGCCTCGCGAAGGTGGAGCTCATGTTGGCCGAGACGGAGCCGAGCGGCAGGTCGGTCCAGAGGGAGGTGCGGCCCGATCCGGTGTTGATCGCGGCCAGGAACGCGGCCGCCTCGGCATTCAGCCCGGAGAGCGCCGGGGCGTAGACGGAGCCGGAGGTGTCGGTGACACCGCCGGTCAGGTAGGCGGTCCAGGCGCTGCGGAGCGCGGCGTAGGGATCGGTGCTCGCGGCGGCCGGACGGGCGGCGCCGAGCGGCAGCAGCAGCGCGCCGAGGCCGGCGCCGCCGAACTGGAGCAGGCGACGCCGGGAGAGACGGAGGGCGGGGTGGGGGTGTGGATCGAAGGTCATCGCGGTCCCTTCGGGTGGACGTCGTTGTCCGGGTGGGTGGGGGCAGGCCGGGGTGACGAGGCCGGGCCTGATGTGGTGCGCGCGACGAGTGGGCGGAGCGCCGGTGGGACGGCGTGCGCCGGTGGACGGCGTGCGCCGTCGGACGGAGCGACCGTCAGGCGGTGCGTTCCGGCTCGTCGTCGATCTTGTCGGGCAGCATGCCGGGCTGCGGCTCCAGCTCAGGCAGGCGGCCGTGCCCGGTGCGGTAGCCGGTCACGGAGGCGAGGGTGGCGGTGTCGGGGTCCGTGCTCGGGGCGGTCGTGAGGCGGACGGTGAGCTCGGTGACGGTGACCGGCTCGAAGACGTGGATCCGGCGGACGCCGACGGTTCCGGCGCTGAGCAGCGGGCGTCCGTCGGCGAGGATCTCGTGGGCCGTGATCAGCTGTCCGGCGGTCAGGTCCTCACGCAGTTCCAGGTGGTCGATCGTGGTCGGCGCGCCGAAGCGGGCGCGCAGCTCGGCGCCGGAGCGCGCGTCCAGGGCGACCGGGAGCGGGTGGGCGAACCGGCGGGCGATCTCGTCGGTGGTCTCCAGCAGCCGCGCGCGGTCGACGGGGTCGATCCGCCCACTGCGGTCCGGTGCCACGTTGAGCAGCAGCCCGGCGCCCAGGCCGACCGAGCGGTACCAGATGCCGAGCAGGTGCTCACGGCTCTTCAGGGTGTGCGCGTCGTCGGGCTGCCAGAACCAGTGGCCGCGGATCGGGACGTCGCACTCGGGCGGGAGGTAGGCGAGGGTGTCGAGCTCGGTGTCCTCGTGCGCGTAGACGCTGGCGCGGCTGGACGCGGTGGCGTAGTGGACGGGGTCGGCCGCGAGCCCGTCCTCGTTGCCGACCCAGCGGATGGTGGGGCGGCCCATGTTGAAGACCATGGCCTCGGGCTGGTGCGCGTCGATCACGGCCATGATCGCGTCCCAGTCGTACTGCCGGCCCTCCGAGCCGGCCCCGTCGAACCAGAGCTCCACGAGCGGGCCGTACCGGGTGCACAGCTCGGTGAGCTGGCGCAGGTAGAAGGCGTCGTACGCGGCCGGGTCGGCATAGCAGGCGGCGTTGCGGTCCCACGGGGAGAGGTAGAGCCCGAGGCCCATCCCGGCGGCCCGGCAGGCCTCGGCGAGCTCGGCCACCACGTCGCCCCGGCCGCCACGCCACGGGGTGCCGCGGACGCTGTAGTCGGTGGTCTGCGTCGGCCAGAGGCAGAAGCCGTCGTGGTGCTTGGCCGTCAGCACGACACGCCTGGCCCCTGCGGCGCGGGCGGTCTCCACCCACTGCGCGGCGTCGAGCTCGACGGGGTCGAACGCGGCCGGGTCCAGGGTACCGTCGCTCCACTCCTTGCCGTGGAAGGTGTTGATCCCGAAGTGCAGGAACAGGCCCAGCCCCGCCTCCTGCCAGCGGAGCTGGCCTGCGGTGGGCAGCGGGGTCGAGGCAGTGGCAGATGTGACGCCGGGCAAGACCACTCCTCGGGGGCGGTGCGGACGCGCCGGGTACGGATGCGCGGTTTCGCCGCCGATACTCGCCAAGGCGTCGGCGAGGTGTCAATATCCATGCGAAGAATCGACGATTAATCAATCATTCGATCGCCACAAACGATCACCAGAGCGACACTGGTCCGGTCGCCCCGCCGCCCGGCCCACGGCAGGCGTCCCGACAGCTCCGACCGCGCGTTGGCGGCGCCTGTTCTGGCGCTACACGCTGGTCTGGCACCGCCCTTGAGGCGACGGCCCGTCCCCGCAGGCGGCGCGCGGCGAGCACGGTGATCCGGCGCACGTTGACGCACCGGCCTCCGGCGCGGTGCGATGCCGTCGACATCCGCCCTCAGGAGGAGACCCGCATGCCCCGCACCGAGCCTGAAACCATCTCCGTCCTCACGGAGATCGCCGTCGCGCCGGATGCCGTCTGGGCCGCCGTTGCCGACGTGACGCGGATGGGCGAGTGGAGCCCCGAGTGCACCGGCGCCGCCTGGCGCGGCAGCCCGGCCTCCCCCGTGCTGGGCGCACGCTTCCAGGGCCGCAACCGCAAGGGTGGCATCCGCTGGAGCACCGTCTGCCGCGTGGTCGAGGCCCAGCCGGGGCGCGCCTTCGTCTGGGACGTCAGCTTCGGTCCGATCCCGGTGGCCCGCTGGGGATTCCGCCTCACCCCCGGCGACCTGAGCGGCACCGTCACGGTCGTGGAGCAGTTCTGGCAGGACCGCCGTGACCGCGTCAGCGCCTGGACCACGGAGACCGTGCTGCGCACCGGCGGCCGCGCCCAGTGGAACCGCCGGAACATGACACTGACGCTCGCCGCCCTCAAGCGCTCCCTGGAAGCCGACGCGCCGGCCGCGGGCTGAGGCGGTCCCTGAGACGCGGTCGCCCGACCGCCGCGCCGCCCGCGACCTGACGCCGGGCCGACCGGTCTGGGGCCCATTGCCCAAAGTGATCCGTATCTCTGTTGGGGTGGGCTATGTGGTCAACAGCCGGTACCGGTTGGACCGGCTGATCGGGGCGGGGAGGGATGGGCCGGGTGTGGGGTGGCCACGATGCCAGCTCGATCGGGTCGTCGCGGTCGGGGAGTTGATGCTCCCGGACGACCTGCCGCCGGATGAGCGCCGGGAGTTGGTGGAGCGCACCCTGCGCGCGGCGCGCCTCGCGGCCCGCCTGCGGCACGGGGGTCATCACGGTGGCTGTAGCGCCCGCGGCCCGCCACCCTTCATGTGCTGCCGCGCCGGCCGGACCGGCGCCGGAGGCTCGGACCGCAGTGACCCCGCCGGCCCTACCGCTGCTGCGCACGCGCGAAGTAGGCGACCAGTTCCGGGTCCAGCGGCGGGATGTCGTAGGGCCGCCCCCCGTCGCGCAGGGACATCGTCGCCATGTAGCCGGCGGCCACGCTCATCCGCGCCGCGACCGGAGAGGTGTCCGTCGGGCCGCCCTCGCGGACGAAGCGGGCGAACTCCTGCATGATCGCGACGTCGCTGCCTCCGTGCGTGCCGGAGACGTCGGGCACCCGGTAGGAGATGTCGCAGTCGGGGCGGTAGCGCGAGGGGCCGGTGTTCCAGACCCGGACCTCCGCGCCGGCCTCGTCGCCGAAGTTCTCCAGCCGTCCCTCCGTGCCGATCACGGTGTAGTTGCGGACGTAGTCGGGACTGAAGTGGCACTGCTGGTAGGCGGCGATGACGCCGTTGTCCAGCCTCATGTTCATCACCGAGACGTCCTCGACGTCGATGTGGTGGTGCAGGCCGGTCCGGGCGGTCGGCGGCCACTCGTACTCCTTGAGCCAGTTGTCCGGACGCGGTGTGCCCGGCTCGCGGCGCGGCAGGTCGCCGTGGAGCATCAACGAGCCGAAGGCGTTGACGCGTTCGGTGTAGCCGCCCGCCAGCCAGTGCACCACGTCGATGTCGTGGGCGGCCTTCTGCAGCAGCAGGCCGGTGGTGCGACGGCGGTCGGCGTGCCAGTCCTTGAAGTAGAAGTCGCCGCCGTAGGAGACGAAGTGCCGCACCCAGACCGTCTTCGGCTCGCCGATGTCGCCACGCGCGATCACCTCCCGCATCCGCCGGACCACGCCCATGTGCCGCATGTTGTGGCCGACGTAGAGGCGGGTCCCCGTCTCGTACGCGGCGCGCAGGATGGCGTCGCAGCCCTCGACGGTGATGTGCATCGGCTTCTCGAGGTAGACGGCCTTGCCGGCGCGCAGGCAGTCGACGGCGATCCGCTCGTGGGTGTCGTCCGGGGTCACCACCAGCACCGCGTCCAGGTCGTCGCGGGCGAGCAGCTCCCGGTGGTCGGTCACCGCGTCCTGCGGCTTCAGCCGGCCGAAGCGCTCCAGGCCGCGACGCAGCGCCGCGGGGTCGTTGTCGCAGACGGCCGCGACCGCGGTGCCGCGACCGGGGCGGTGGGCGGCGGCGGGCAGGGAGATGCGCAGGCCCAGACCGATGACGCCGAGGCGCACGTCTTCCACGGTCACAGAGTTCCTTTCACGAAGGGGTGCCGCTCCGGACGGGGTGTCACTTGGAGCCGGTGAAGGCGATGCCTTCGGTGACGCGGCGCTGCGCCGCGATGAACAGCAGGATCATCGGCAGGCTGGCGAGCAGCGAACCGGCCATCAGCACGGGGTAGTCGGTGCTGTGCTCGCCCTGGAGCGTGGCCAGGCCGACCGAGAGCGGCATCCGGTTGGCGTCGTTGGCGACCACCAGCGGCCAGAGCAGGTCGTTCCAGGACCAGAGCACGGTCAGCACGCCGAGCGAGATCAGTCCGGGCTTGGCCAGGGGCAGCATCACCGACCAGAAGATCCGCACCGGTCCCGCGCCGTCGAGCCGGGCCGCCTCCTCCACGTCCAACGGGAGCGAGAGGAAGAACTGCCGCAGCATGAAGGTCCCGAAGGCGCTGAAGAGGCCGGGCAGCACGATGCCGGTGAGCGTGTTGAGCAGGCCCAGGTGCATCAGGATCTGGTACTGCGGCAGCAGGTAGACCTGGCTGGGCACCATCAGCACGGCGAGCAGCAGCACGAAGATCGTGTTGCGTCCGGGGAACCGCAGCCGGGCGAAGGCGTAGGCGGCCATCGAGCAGAACAGCAGCTGCGCCGCGACCCGGACCACGGTGATCAGCACGGTGTTCAGGAACTGCCGCAGGAACGGCATGCTCGTGAACACCTCGGAGTAGTTGGACCAGCGCCAGCCGGGAACGAAGTCCGGTGGCACGCTGGTCGCCTGGGCGGGCGACTGGAGGGAGGTCAGCAGCTGCCAGAAGAACGGGGCGATCATCGCGGCCGCGCCGATCGCCAGAACGACGTGGACCGGCCAGAGCCGCTGCCCGCTGATCTGCCGACTACTCATAGTGCACCCACTTCTTCTGCAGCCGGAACTGGACGGCGGTGAGCACCAGCAGCACCGCCATCAGCACGACCGCGATCGCGCAGCCCATCCCCTGCCGGTTGTCGAGGAAGACGTCCTCGTAGAAGAGGTAGGCGATGGTCTTGCTGCCGGCCAGGGCCGGGTTGGCCCGGCCGAGCATCATCAGCACGGTGTCGAACATCTGCAGTCCGCCGATGACGGTCAGCACCGAGACGAAGAAGATGCTGGGGCTGAGCAGCGGCAGCGTGATGGAGACGAACTGCCGCACCCGGCCCGCGCCGTCGAGCTCCGCCGCCTCGTAGTAGTGGCGCGGGATGCCCTTGAGGCCGGCCGCAAAAATGATCATGTTGTAGCCGAGGCTGGACCAGATGCCGACCACGCCCATCGCGTACACGGTGAACCTGGGGTCGGAGACCCAGTGCGGGCCGTGGACGCCCACCAGCGACAGCAGGTAGTTGATCAGGCCGTAGTCGCCGTTGTAGAGCCAGCGCCAGACCATGGCCACGGCGGCGGGCATGCTGACCACCGGCAGGAAGTAGAGCGTCCGGTAGAGCCCGACGTGCCGACCCCGCAGTTGGTTGAGCAGGGCAGCGAGGACGATCGAGAACGGGATCGCCAGCAGCATCAGCAGCGAGTAGAGCACGGTGTTCCAGGCCGCCTTGGGCAGCTGCGGATCGCTGAGGAAGGCACGGTAGTTGGCGAGGCCGACCCACTGCTGGCCGCCGAAGACGCCCCAGGTGGTGAAGCTGTAGTAGCAGGACTGGACGATGGGCCAGAGATAGAAGCAGGCGAGCCCGGCGACCAGCGGCAGGATCATCAGGTAGCCCCAGATCCATTCGCGCGGGTGCCCGTGCCGCTCGCCGACCCGCACGCCGAGCCTGCGGCGAGGCCTCGCGGCCGCAGCCGCGGGGACGGCGGCGGGAGCGGCGGAGGAGGGGGCTTTGGCGAGGGCCACGGTCACCCCTTCGCCAGGTCGGCGTTCATCGTGGAGGTCAGCTGCTGCGCGCCCGCGTCCAGGCTGAGCTTGCCACCCCAGATCTGGTCGAGAAGGGCCTGGCTGTCGGTGATCCAGGGACCGCTGTTCGCCGAGACCGGGTACGGCACCGCGTACTTCAGCTGGTCGACGAAGGTCTGGAGGTGGAACTGGGGCACGGCCTTGACCCAGCCGTCGGACAGGCCCTGGTAGGCCGGGATGACCGCGCCGCTGGCCGCCTGGATCCGGTTGGCCTGCTCGCTGCCGAGGAACTTGACGAACTGCCAGGCAGCGGTGGCATGCGGGGTCTTGGCGTAGATGACGTTGGCCAGGCCGTTGATCACGGTGGCCCGGCCGGCGGGCCCGGCGGGCAGCGGCGCGACGTCGGCGTCGAGGCCCGGGGCGTTCTTGTAGGTCAGCGTGTCCCAGTCGCCGTCGGTGAACATGGCCACCTTGCCGGAGGCGAACAGCTGGGACGGGTCCGTGTCCGTCATCTGCTGGGCGGTGGGCGAGGTCTTGTACTTGGTGATGAAGTCCAGGGCGTACTGGAGCCCGGCGAGGGTCTTGGCATCGCCGAAGCCGGAGGACTTCTTGTCGGCGGAGATGACGCTTCCGCCCGCCTGGTAGATGTCGTTGTAGAGGTTCTCCTGGGTCCAGTCAGGAGAGGCGATGCCCCAGACACCCTTGGCCGGGCTGGTCAGCTTCCTCGACGCGTCGATGACGTCCTGCCAGGTCCAGGCGGCCGTGGGGTACTTGACCCCGGCGGCGTCGAAGAGCTTCTTGTTGTACCAGAGCCCGATGGTGTCGAAGTCCTTCGGCATGCCGTACTGCTTGCCGCCGACGGTGTAGATCGAGTTCAGCGAGGCCGGGAAGGGCTTGTTGTCGAAGCCCGACCGGTCGGAGAGCGGGAGCAGCTGGCCCTGGCCGGCGTAGAGACCGATCCGGGTGGTGCTCATCCAGAAGACGTCCGGGGCGGTGCCGGAGGCGGCCTCGGTCTGCAGCTTGGTCCAGTAGTTCGCGTTCGGCGTCAGCTCGACGTCGACGGTGATGTTCGGGTGCAGCTTCTCGAAGGCGTTGGCGATCTGCTGCATCGCGGGCTTCTGGTTGGGGTCCCAGATGCCGTAGGTGAGGGTGACCGGACCGCCGGCGTCGCCGCCGGATCCCGCGCCGGCCGACGAGCAGCCGGAGGCGGCAGCCACGAGCACGGCGGCGCAGAGCAGCGCCGGCACGCTTCTGGTGATCTTCGATCCCATGGTTCGGTCCCATCGGTCGGTGCGGTGAGGGTGTGACCGGGACAGTAGCCGAGCATTTATGCGGAGAACTAGCGTTAATCGAGCAAGAATGCGCAGCCGAGACCTCCCCGAGACGCTTTCGTGACCCTGTCGCGCGGGTAATATCAAAGTCATTGACGAAAGTACGGATACGGCCGAGCCGTGCCCCAGTGGCACCTCAGGACGCGAACAGGCGCCGCTCGGCCTCGTTGAGCCCGTGCCGGACCGCACCGAGGCAGACCGCGTCCGCGCCGAGCTCGGAGACCACGACCTCCGGCGGATACAGGCAGACCGCGCTCAGGTAGTCGCCGACCGGCCCGGTGATCCACTCCCCCGCCTGGGCCAGCACGCCGCCGATCACCACCAGCTCCGGATCCAACGGCGTCACCAGCGTGACCAGTGCCTCGGCCAGACCCCTCGCGAAGGACTCCAGGGCCCGCGCCGCCTCGGCCTCGCCTTCCCGGGCCCGGGTGAGGGCGAAGAGCGCCGCCTGCGCGGGAGCCCGCAGCTCCCCCGGGTCGACGGCCAGCGCGTACTCCATGACGTGCTGGAACGCCCGCCACTTGCTGTCGGGATGCCCGCCCAGCTCGCCCGCCGCCGCGTTCGACCCCCGGTACGGGACGCCACCGAGCAGCAGCCCGAGCCCGATCCGACTGCCGGTGTGCAGGTAGAGCACCTCCGACCGGCCGCGCGCGGCCCCGAGCCAGTGCTCCGCCAGCACGGCCAGCCGCATGTCGTTCTCGACCAGCACCGGCACCCCCAGCCGCCGGGCCAGCTCGCCCTGGAGCGCCACGCCGGTCCAGTCCGACAGCACCACGCTCTTGACCACCCGGCCCTCGGCGTCGATCACCCCGGTCGTGCCGACACCGGCCACGGTCAGCTGCCCGAGCCCGATCCCGGCCTCCGAACAGGCCTCGGCGACCAGCCGCGCCACCGCGTCCAGCCGCTCCGCCGCCGGAAGGTCCCGCGGCACACCGACGCTGCCGCGGGCCGCGATCCGCCCGCGCAGATCGGAGACCATCACGGTCAGGTGCGCCGCGCCGATCCCCACGCCCGCGACGTGACCCACCCCCGCCCGGAAGGCGAACCGCCGGGCCGGACGGCCGCGCAGCCCTTCCGCGCCGGCCGCGAACTCCTCGGCCTGGCCCTCCCGCAGCAGCGTCTCCATGACCGCTTCGGCGGTGGCCCGGGAGACCTGCGCCGACCGGGCCAACTCGGCCATCGTGGCGCTCTCGGTCTCGTGCAGGGCGCGCAGGATCGCCACCTGGTTCAACCGGCGCAGGAAACTCGCGTCACCGCTCTCCCGTGCCACGAACCCTCCTGCTGCCTCGCCCGGCTCGCGCCGCTCCCGGCCGCGCCTGTTGATCCTAGACGCACGCTCGCCTCAGGCCCCCGCTTCGAGGTAGGTCAGCACGGCCCGCACGCGGCGGTCGCCGCTCTCGTCCGGGGGCAGGTCCAGCTTGAGGAAGATGTTGCCGATGTGCTTGCTCACCGAGCGTTCGGTGATCCGCAGCGAAAGGGCGATGGTCGGGTTGTCCAGCCCCTGGGCCATCAGCGCGAGCACCTCGCGCTCGCGCGGGGTCAGCGCGTCGAGCGGATCCCGACGGGTCATCAGCTGGGAGACCACCTCGGGGTCGAGGGCGGTGCCACCGGCAGCGACCCGCTCGAGGGCCTCCTGGAACTCCTCGACCCGCGAGACGCGGTCCTTGAGCAGGTAGCCGACCCCGGCGGCGCCGTCGGCGAGCAGCTCGGCCGCGTAGGTCTCCTCGACGTACTGGGAGAGCACCAGGACCGGCAGTCCCGGCATCAGCTTTCGCGCCTGGATGGCCGCCCGCAGGCCCTCGTCGCGGAACCCCGGAGGCAGGCGGACGTCCAGGATCGCCGCGTCGGGGCGGCACTCCAGCAGCGTCGGCAGCACCTCGGGCCCGCTGCCGGCCACCGCCACCACCTCGTGGCCGACCGTGGTCAGCAGCAGCACCAGCCCCTCGCGCAGCAG
Source organism: Streptacidiphilus sp. MAP12-33 (assembly GCF_041261265.1). Classification (NCBI taxonomy): domain Bacteria; kingdom Bacillati; phylum Actinomycetota; class Actinomycetes; order Kitasatosporales; family Streptomycetaceae; genus Streptacidiphilus; species Streptacidiphilus sp. MAP12-33. The sequence goes on along the minus strand of NZ_JBGCCA010000005.1, from coordinate 15,596 downwards.
GACGTTGTCCTCAGCGATCACAAGCCGCACGGCAGCCGCACCTCCAACGTCGTTCCCTTCTCCGCGCCGGGCGCTGTGCCCTCGCCGTCCTCGTCGTCCTCGCCCTGGAGGTCGCCCTCCTCGCGGGCACTGCTCCGGATCCTCGTCACGCCGTCGAGGGCGGCCACCCGGCGCCGGATGCCCGCCAGCCCGCTGCCGCCGTGGCCGGACCGGGCGCCGCCACGGCCGTCGTCGCGCACCACGACCCTCAGGTCCTGGCCGACGTGCCGGAGGCTGACCTCGGCGTGCCGGGCGCCGCTGTGCTTGGACACGTTCGTCAGGGCTTCCGCGACCACGAAGTAGGCCGCCGCCTCCACCGCGGCCGGGCAGCGCCGCTCCGGTTCCGGGATGTCCACGCTGACGGGCACCGCACGCCCCGCGGCGAGCGCGCGCACCGCCCCGGCCAGGCCGCGGTCGCTGAGGATCGGCGGGTAGATGCCGCGGATCACCGTCCGCAGCTCGGTCAGCGCGTTCTCCACTCCGGCGCGCGCCTCCAGCATCAGGGCCCTGGCGTCCTCGGGGCTGTCCGCGAACTTGCGGTCGGCCAGGCCGAGGCGCAGCGCGGCGGCGACGAGCTGCGCCTGCGTCCCGTCGTGCAGGTCGCGTTCGATCCGGCGCAGCTCGGCGCCGTGCGCCTCGACCGCCTCGGCGCGGGTCTCGGTCAGTGTCTCCACCCGCGCGGCCAGCGTGGCCCGTTCGCCTCGCCGGGTCGGGCCGAGCAGGAGCTGCGCGTACCAGCCCTGCACGCGCGCGAGCCCGGGTGTGAGCGGGGTCAGCACCAGCAGGGCCAGTGCGATGTACACCAGCGGCAGGGCGAGTGCCTCGGGCCAGTTGCGGATCGGGACGAAGATCGAGAGCGTCCCCTTGGGCACCGCCCACCACCAGCAGGGGATCGACAGCGCGAGCGGGACCGTCAGCCACAGGCCGGTGACGAGCACGGGGAGCACAGCGCCGAGGAAGCCGTGCACGATCACCCAGACCGCCTCGCGCCACGCCGCGGCCGAGCGGACGAAGACGCGGCGGTGGGCCGGGGCGACGGGCGCGGGGACGGGCCGGCCGAGCACCCGGGCGACGCGGCGACGCTCGTGGTTCGCCACGCTGCGCAGCGGGCTGCCCTCCTCCGGGAGGAGCGCAACGAACGGCACCAGCAGCAGCGAGGCCCAGCACAGCACCGCGGTGCCGATGCCGGTCAGCAGGAAGAGGAGCGCCCGCCACACCTCGCGCGGGGTGGGCACGGGACCTGGTCTCTCCTGCGCGCGGCTCGTCTCGTCCATGTTCGATCATCCTAGGGCGCAGGTCCGGCCGCGTCGGGCGGGCAGGGTCCACCGCGCGTGGTGTAACGCGCTACACCACGGATCGGGGAGTGTGGCCCGTGTCGGCCGCGAAGATCCAGAACTAGCGTTTTCCGGGACAGCAAGCCGATGACCTGGAGCGACGATGACAGTCTCCGTGACCCTCCCGGACACCGCGTACGCGGTGACCCTGGAGCGGGTGACCCGGACCTACGGCCCGGTGACCGCCCTCGACAACGTCAGCTGGGCCTTCCCACGCGGCTCCTTCACCGCGATCATGGGTGCCTCGGGCTCCGGGAAGAGCACCTTCCTGCACTGCGCCTCCGGTCTGGACCGGCCCACCAGCGGCACGGTGCACCTCGGCGCCACCGAGCTCGGCAGGCTCAGGGAGACCCAGCTGACCCGGCTGCGCCGGGACCGGATCGGCTTCGTCTTCCAGGGCTACAACCTCGTGCCCACGATGAACGTGCGGCGCAACGTCGCCCTGCCGATGTTCCTCGGCGGGAAGAAGCCGGACGGGCGCTGGTTCGACGAGGTCGTGCACCGGGTCGGCATCGCCGAGCGGCTCGGGCACCGGCCCGACCAGCTCTCCGGCGGACAGCAGCAGCGGGTCGCCGTGGCCAGGGCCCTGGTGACCCGACCGGAGATCGTCTTCGCCGACGAGCCGACCGCCGCCCTCGACCCGCGCACCGCCGGCCACGTGCTGCGGCTGCTGCGCGAGGCCGCGGACCGGACCGGGCAGACCGTCGTCCTGGTCACCCACGACCCGGTGGCGGCGGCCTTCGCCGACAGCGTGGTCTTCCTCAGCGCCGGCCGGATCGTCGACGAACTCGTGCAGCCGACCACGGCCGCCGTGCTGAAGCGCTGGGAGACGCTGTGAGGCGCGGGATCGCCCTCGGGGTCGCGGTGGCACTGGCCTTCGCGGCGATGTCGATCGGGGCGTTCGGGGTGCTGCTGGAGTCGGCCCTGCGGGCGCACGCGCCGGTGGACCGGTACGCGTCGGCCACGGCCGTGGTCACCGGCCGCCAGAGCGTGTCGGTGGTGCGGCTCGACGGGAAGGACCACGAGACGCAAACCAGGCCGCTCGTCGAGCGCGCCCGAGTACCGCTCGGGGATGTCGGGAAGCTTCAGGCGGTACCGGGCGTCGCGAACGTGATCGCTGACGTGTCCGTCCCGGTGGTCGCCCTCCCCACGGCAGGTGGCGAGCCCGTCACCACCGTGGGGCACGGCTGGGACTCGGCCGCGCTCACCGCCGCGGAGCCCGCCTCCGCCGAACCGGCCACAGGCCGCGCGCCTGCGGCCGCCGACGAGGTAACGCTGGATCAAGCCACCGCGCGACGCCTCGGCGCGCAGCCGGGCTCCTCGATCGAGCTGCAGGTGAACGCGGCGCCCCGGCAGTTCCGGGTCGTCGGCGTGACGGCCGGGCCGGGGGTGTACTTCTCGCAGCGGGAGGCCGAGGCGCTCTCCGGCCATCCGGGCAGCGCGGACGCCCTGGTCGTGCTCGCCACGCCGGGGCAGAGCGTGCCGGCCTCCGCCCTCGCCCACGCCGTGCCCGGGCTGGTCGTGGACACGGGCGCCGCACGCGGCGACGCGGAGGACCCGTCGGTGGCTCAGGTCCGCACGGACACCATCGGCGAGGCCGCCACGCTCGGCGGTACCGCCCTGCTCGTCACGCTCCTGGTGGTGACCGGGCTGATGGAGCTCTCCGTCCGCGGCCGCACGCGTGAACTGGCCGTGCTGCGCGCGGTCGGGGCGACGCCGCGTCAGGTGCGGCGCGTCATCGTACGCGAGATGCTGCGGATCTCGGTGCCCGCAGCCCTGCTCGGCGCACTCGCCTCCCTGGGCGTGGGCACCGCACTTCAGGCGTGGATGCGCGCGCAGGGCGCGCTGCCGCCGGGCTTCGCCCTGCGCCTCGGGCCGTTCCCGGTCCTGGCCGCCGCCCTGGCGACGGTCCTCGCCGCGGTCGGCGCCGCCTGGCTCGCCGCGCGGCGCATCTCGCGGATCCGGCCGGTGCAGGCTCTCGGGGAGAGCGCGGTCGAACCGAGGCGGATGCCGGTCTGGCGGGTGGTCACCGGGCTGGTCTTCCTCACGCTCGGCGCAGGGATGCTGGTGGTGACGTTCCTGACCGGCGGTCAGACCGCAGCCGCGGCAGTCGGCGGCCTGGTCGTCTCGCTGATCTGGGCGGTGGCGCTGCTCGGACCGTGGATCGCCCGGGCCGGCACGTTGGTCCTGGGCCTCCCGCTGCGGGCTTTCGCCCCGATCAGCGGCGGTCTGGCCGCGTCCGGCGCCCGCAGCGCCGCGCTGCGGATGGCGGCGGTGATCACCCCGGTCGCGCTGGCCCTGTCCTTCGGCGGCACCCAGCTCTTCGCCCAGACCACGACGGTGAACGCGACCACGCACCAGGCCTTGGACGGCCTGCGCGCCGACCGGGTGCTCGTCTCCTCCGGCCCCGGCATCCCCGGGGACGCCTACAGCAAGCTCCGCGCCACCCCCGGTGTCACCGCCACGGCGGCCGTCAAGCGCACGACCGTGGTGATGAACGTCTGGGCCCTCGGCGACGAGCTCCAGTCCCTCCAGGCCCAGGGCGTCGCGGGTGCCGTCTCGCGGACGCTCGACCCCAAGGTCACCGCGGGCTCGCTGGACGACCTCAACGGACCCGGCACCGTCGCGCTCAGCTCGATCGTGGCGCACGGTGCCAAGCCCGGCGACATGCGTCAACTGTGGCTGGGAGACGGCACGTCGGTGGCGCTACGGGTGGTCGCGGTGTACGACAGGGGCCTGGGCTTCGGCGACGTGCTCCTACCGCTGCCGCTGGTGGCCGCGCACGCGACCACGCCGCTGGACGACTACCTCCTCGCCGACGGCCACGCCGACCTCGGCGGCGTCACCGGCTCGTACGCCGGTCTGCACGTCGCGGACCGCGCGGCCTACGGGACGAGCCTGGCCGAGAATGCGAAGCAGCAGGGCCTCATCGGCCTGATCGCGGTCGTGGCGATCGCCGGGTTCATCCTCATCGGCATGGTCACCACGCTCGCCGTGGCCACCGCGTCCCGGCGCAGGGAACTGCTGCTGCTCCGGCTGGTGGGGGCCACCCGGCGGCAACTGCTCGGCGCGCTGCGGCTGGAGACCGGGATCATCCTGGGCACCGGCGTCCTGGTCGGGGCGACGGTCGCCGGGCTGACGCTGTTCGCCTACGCCTCCTCCACCACCGGACTGGCGATGCTCTCCCTCCCGCCGGTGTACTGCGCGGTCCTGCTCGCGGCCGTCGTGGTCCCGGGCGCGGCTGCGGTACTCCTGCCGGCCCGGGCGATCCTGCGACGCGGCGCGCCACGGATCGAGTAGCCGGGCCACGCGGGCGGGGCCCGCCGAGCCGACCGGATCCGAACCGACGCCATGGTCACGGCGCCCCTCGACCTCGCGCCCGACGCAGACCGCGTCGGGTCTCAGCGAACCGCCAGGACCTCGGAACCCGGGTTCCGGTCCCTCCTGGCCGTTGCCGAGTCCAGGCGAAGGGAGCCGGGCCACGCGGCGGCGATGACCAGGCCGAGTGCGCAGCCGGTGAGCAGGCCTGCGCCGTGGTTGTTCCTGATCGCGCAGAGGAACACCCCGGCCGCCGGGATGGCGAGTCCCAGCTGCCGGATCCGCCGGCGGTTCTCGACCGGTTCCGGGCCGATCCGGTCGGCGCGCAGCAGACAGGCCGCGGCGAGCGCGCCGACCAGTCCGCAGATCGCGACGGAGCAGCCGCCGCCGTGCCGGCTCCAGCCCTCTTCGCTCACGACGTTGGCGACCACGCCGCTGCCGAAGAAGACCAGCAACCAGCGCACGGGACCGAGAACCCACTCGGCGACCGGACCGGCCACCGCCAACGCGGCCACGTTCACCACGATCTGCACCAGTCCGGAGGACTGGATGAGCAGTGCGGTGAACATGCGCCACCACTGGCCGTCCTGGAGCGCACCGGGCTGCCGCGTCAGGTGGTCGGACAGGCCGGGCACGGTGTACTGGAGGCCGATCAGCACCAGCATCGTCACCATGGCCACTGCCGTGACCCACGGCTTGCGGCCCCAGATCGCCGAAAGGATCTGCACCGGGCTCCGCTCCTCGCGACGGGTCCCGGACAACGCCGTCAGCAACGGCCTGCCCGACGCGAACACGACCGCCGCACTCGCATAGAGCTCGATTTCATGTGTGCTGACCATCTGCGACTCCCCCGTGCCGGATCCTGCTGAGCCTGATCACCCTACTCGGCGGTGCCCCCGCGAACTCCGCGCCGGCCCACCGGCCTTGGACCGGCCGGCTCGCGCGCTGCGCCGCGTCTCTACGGCGCCCGGGTCGGCGGGTGCTCGGCGGAGGGCGCGATCCCGCTGCCGATCCAGCGCACGACGTCCTCCGCGCGGTAGTCACCCTCAGGCGCGAGGGCGGCGAGGAAGCCGAGGTCCTTGCCGAGCGTCAGCAGGGCGGGCTCCTCGCGGCCACCGGGTCGACGCTGGCCGAGGCCGACCGACGCCAGCAGCCCGTTACACAGGCACACGCGTCCCGCCGTGTCGACGGCCTGCCCGCCCTTGCGGACGTAGGCGGCGATCGGCTCGGCGGAACAGCGGTAGTCGAGTCCGCCGTCGGCGCGGCGCACGGGCGTGCGCAGGAAACCGAGGTCGCAGACGCGGGTCCGCGAGGCGGCGGCCCTCGGGTCGCTCATCGTCCCCGGCAGGTCGGCGACCTTGAACGGGAACCCGGTCGGCGAGGCGTCGGGGTCGTTGCGCACGCGCAGGGTGCCCTCGGTGGCACGGGTCCGCAGAGCGCGGCGCAGCATCGGTGCCATCCCCGACTCCTCGCAGAGCGCGAAGGCGCTGCCCACCTGCACGCCGGCCGCCCCCGCCGCACGGGCCGCGGCCAGCTGCTGCGGCCCGGCCTGTCCCCCTGCCAGCCAGAACGGCAGCCCGAGGGCGGCCACCTTGGCGAGGTCCGGCTCGTCGCGCGGCCCGTACACGGGCTCGCCCGTCGCGTCACGGCGCGCCGCTCCGCGTGGTGCGGCACTGTGGCCGCCCGCGTTGCTCATCTCGACGACGAAACCGTCGGGGCGGGTTCCCTCGTCCTTCGCCAGGTAGGCCGCGAGGACCGGGAGTGAGACGATCGCCAGCACGTCGGGCCTCCGCAGCGGCGGACGCCCCACGTCCGCGCCGAGCAGCGCGACCGGGTCGAACTCGCAGGCGAGCGGGGCCTCGTCGCCGACCACGTCGATCAGCGTGGTGGCGGTCCGGTAGCGCGACAGACGTGTGGCCAGAGTCGGGATCTGCCTCGGGAGCCCCGCACCGACCAGGACGTAGTCGACCCCGGCGAGCATCGCCCCGAACATCGCGGGCGCGGTGGCAAGCTGGATCTTCTCCAGGTAGTTGACGCCCACCGGGCCCTGATGCCCCTGCTTCGCCAGCCAGACCTGGACGAAGTTGCCCAGCACGGTGAGGACTTCGGCGTCCCGCCCGCCCTCGGCACGCAGCCGCGGCGACGGTCGGTGACGTTCGCCGGGGCCGAGACCCTGGGGCCGGAAGTACCGCAGCCGCACCTCGTGGGCCAGGCGCCGCGCGGGAAAGGCGGCGAGCGCCCGCCGGACGTGCCCTCCGGGGTCACCGAGCTGGAGCGTCCGCACGAGCACCACGTCGAGTGCGGTCCCGGACACCACGCCCAGCTGCCCCGTCCGCGCGACGGCTCGCGCCAGCGCCCAACCGGACACCCCGACGCCCATCCCGCCCTGGATCAGCCACGGCGGATCAGCCGGCACCGGGTGCAGTGCGGGCAGGGTGGATCGAAGCGGCTGGGTCGCGGCCAGGACGGGCATGACACTCCCTGAGACGGGACGAACCTACGGACCCGTAGGTTTCGCGTTCCAGTGTGAGGCTGCGAAGCCGCCGGCTCCGACGCGAAAGGTCCCGCAGCCAAAGGTCATTGGTCCCGACAAGGTCATTGGTCCCGAGCGGTCGCGCAGCCGGCCGACAGGTCCCGGTCCGCCGCTCGGCGTCCGAGGGCGGCCCGACGTCCGGGCCACGCGCCCGGTGGCGGGACGCCGGGTGCCGAACGGGCCCCACCTGCGAGCCGTGGGTCCCGCCAGGTCGGGGCTTCTGCCGGGACGCCGACGCGGCCGCGTCGGGCAGCCTGGAGGCAGCATCCAATCTGGGCCTCGGCGATCCGCGACGAGCTCAACGCCCACCCCGCCTGACGCCCCCGCGGACCGATCCCGCCACCGGGCCGGCTCGGGTCGGGCGTACGGGCAGGCTGTCAGCCGGCCAGCTCGGACAGCGAAGCCAGCGCGATGGTGTGCTGGGTGTGCTCCACCTTCGCGCGCAGGTAGCGCAGGTTGTGCGGGGTGGCGTGGACGCCGGTGGCGACGCGGTCGCGGACACCGACGCCGAGCTCGCGCAGCTGGGCCGCCTTGTCCGGGTTGTTGGAGAGCAGGTCGATCTCGTCCACGCCGAGGGCGGCGAGCATCTGCGCAGCCGCCGTGTAGTCGCGGCCGTCCTCGGGGAGGCCGAGCTCGACGTTGGCCGCGTAGGTGTCGCGGCCCTGGTCCTGCAAGGCGTAGGCGTCGAGCTTGTTGTAAAGGCCGATGCCGCGCCCCTCCTGGCGGAGGTAGAGGAGGTAGCCGCCGCGGGCGGCGATGCGCTCGACGGCCTCGCGGAGCTGGGGGCCGCAGTCGCAGCGGGCCGAGCCGAAGACGTCGCCGGTCAGGCACTCGGAGTGGAGGCGCACCAGCGGGGTGGCGGTGGCGTCCGGGTCGCCCAGGACGACGGCGAGGTGCTCCTGGCCGTCGGCGAGGCCGTGGAAGGTGACCAGCTCGGCGTCGACGCTGTACCCGTCGCCGAACCGCAGCGGGACGCGGACGCGGGTACGGACTGTCGCCTCGGGGCTGCGGCTCTCTGCAGTGGCAGTCATGGTGGGCTCCGCTCGTACAGACTTCGTTCCAATTTGAACCAAGTGACGCGCTCGACAGTACACCTCGATTCGAATTTGAACAACGCGGTATCGTCGAAGCATGACCGAACCCCGCTGGCTCGACGAGCACGAGAAGGCCGCCTGGATCGCCTTCCTCTCCGCCACCAACCTCGTCAACCGCAAGCTCGAGCAGCAGCTCAAGGACGACGCGGGGCTGTCGCACACCCAGTACGAGGTCCTCGTGCAGCTCGACGCCGCCCCCGGCGGCGCCCTGCGGATGACCGAGCTCGCCGACCGGCTGGTCACGTCCAAAAGCGGACTGACCTACCAGATCACCCAACTCGAGCGCGCGGGACTGGTATTCCGCCGGTCCTGTCCCAGCGACGTGCGCGGCGTCTTCGCCGAGATCACCGACCAGGGCCGCGAGGTGCTGCGCCTGGCCGCCCCCGGGCACGTCGAGGCCGTCCGCAACGCGCTGATCGACGTGCTCACCCCCGAGCAGCTGGGCCACGTCGCCCAGGGGCTCGGAGAGGTCGCCCGGCGCCTGCGCTGCGGCGCCAAGGGCGCCGCCGCCGGCACGGACGCCGCGGACGCGGCGGGCGCCGGGCGTTCGGGCTGAGGAATCGCCCCCGCGGCGCCGGGTGCCTGCGGCAGGATGACCATATGGACCTGACCGGGCAGTTCGCCCTGCCGCGCGGGATCACCGGAGCACTCGTCGGAGCCCTGATGGCGCGCCGCCACGGCGGGCAGATCGGCGGCTGCGTCGCCGATCTGGCCCCGCGGGCGGGCGAGCACCTCCTGGAGATCGGCTTCGGCCCCGGAACGGGCCTGGTCACCCTCGCCGCGAGCGCGGCCGGGCTCCGGCTGGCAGGAGTCGACCCCTCACCGCTGATGGTCACCACGGCCGCGCGACAGGTCCGCCGTCTGCGCGCCCTGGTCGCCCCCGTCGAGCTGCGCCAGGCGACCGCCGAGGCGCTCCCCTGGCCGGACGGCACGTTCGACGGGGTCTGCGCCACCAACAGCGTCCAACTGTGGCAGCCGCTCGACGCCTCCCTGGCGGAGGTCCGCCGGGTCCTGCGCCCCGGCGGGCGGCTCGCGCTCTCGGTGCTGGAGGAGGCGGTGCTGCCGGACGGCGGCAGTGCGGGTCCCCACTACGACGCCGTCCTGCTGCCCGCGCTCGCGGCGGCGGGCTTCACCGAGGCGCGGAGCGAGTGGCGCCCGACCAGGCGCTCCCGCGCGCTCCACGTGCACGCGCGCCGTGCGAACGTGGAGCCGACCCCGACGGCCGCCTCGGGCTGAGGCCCACCGTGCTCCGGCTACGCGAGCGGACGGTGCGCAGACCTGGTGACCGTACCCCCGGCCGTCCCGCGAGCGCGCCCGGCGGGTTCAGTGGGTGTCGGGCGGGGGCAGGCGCAGGTCCGCGCGCAGCTCCGTGACGGCGCGCTCCACCGGAACGTTGGCGGCGGTCAGGGCGGGCCGCTGCGCGTCGAGGGCGGCGGACGTGGCGTCGGCGGCCACACGGACGGTGAGATCGGCGCGCGTCTCGTTCACGCGGACCAGCGTCCGCGCCCAGCCGGCGGCGTCGGCAGGCAACGTGAGCCGGGCCAGGCCCCGGTCGAAGGCGCGCTCGGTCGCGGCGATGTCGCGCAGGTCGGCGCGGGAGGCGGCGAGGTGGCCCCGGTCGGGGCCCTCGAAGCGGTCGAAGTCGCGCTCCAGGCGCCCGTTGGCCGGGACCGCCAGAGCCAGGTAGGCGGAGGCGGCAGCCCGCAGCGCTGCCGGACCGGTCGCCGGGCCCGCTGCCGAGACTGCCGTCGGGGCCGCGCCGACCGGGCCGGCCGTTCCGGTTGCCGAGCCGGCCGCTGGGCTCCCGGCCGACCTCGCGCCGGCCGAGCCGTCCCCCGCCGAGCCCGCGCCCGGGGACGTCGAGGGGATCGGCGTCGGGGCGCGGGTCGTGGCGACGGGAGCGGCCCGCGCCGCGCATCCGCTCGCGGCGAGAGCCACGGCGGCCGCCGCCAGGACCGCGCTCCGTCCCGGCCCGCCCCTACCGAGCCACCGGAACGGGGAGCGGGGGTCAGTACCCGTGACCACCACCACCGCTGCCGCCGCTGCCGCCGCTGCTCGGGCTGTGCGGGGTCGCGCGCGGGGTCGAAGGCGGGGTCGCGGGCGTCGGGGTCGGCGTGCCGGGCCCGTGCGTCGCGGTGATCGCGGCGCCGGACGGGCTCAGGCCCGCACCGGCGGCGACGTCGAGAAGTCGGTTCATGGGGACTCCCGGGCTCCGGAGGGGATGACGGGGAGAGAGACGGGGATCGCTCCGGCTCCTCCTGCCCTACGCGCCGGACGCCGGGCCGGTTCAGCGGGGCGGACCGGTAGAGTTGATCGGGTTGCCCTCCGGCAACCCCCGTCAGGCCTCCCGGCCGATCCGGGACCGGCCCGATCCCAGAAGAGAACCAGCAGGCGATGAACGCAGGACCCGACGTGACCGAAGCCGCCGAGGCCCACCTCGGGATCGACCCAGAGCGCATGCGCCTGGTCCTCGACGCGCTCGCCGAGCTGAGCGAGCTGCCGCTGGACCACCCGCAGGCGATCGAGCTGCGGAGGGCCACCTCGGGGGTGTACCGCGAGGTCAAGCAGCGCCGTCGCCAGGACCGCCGCGCGTCCAAGACCGCCAACGACAAGGCCGTCACCGAGCGCACCGCGACCGGCGCCGCCACCCGCATCGACGACGAGACGCAGGGCCTTCAGCTCACCAGCGGCAGCAGTGGCGCCGTCGCCGGGATACTCGAGCGTCCCCGCTCCTGCTACGTCTGCAAGCAGCGCTACGTCGAGGTCGACGCGTTCTACCACCAGCTCTGCCCCACCTGCGCGACCGAGAACCGGGCCCGCCGCGACGCGCGCACGGACCTGACCGGCCGGCGCGCGCTGCTGACCGGCGGCCGCGCCAAGATCGGGATGTACATCGCGCTGCGCCTGCTGCGCGACGGCGCGCACACCACGATCACCACGCGCTTCCCGAACGACGCGATCCGCCGCTTCACGGCGATGCCGGACAGCCACGAGTGGCTGCACCGCCTGCACATCGTCGGCATCGACCTGCGCGACCCGTCCCAGGTCATCGCGCTGGCCGAGGAGGTCGCCACCGCCGGTCCGCTGGACATCCTGATCAACAACGCCGCGCAGACGGTCCGTCGCTCCCCGAACGCCTACAAGGAGCTGATCGACGCCGAGGACGCGCCGCTGCCGGCCGGCGAGCTGCCGTCCGCGACGACGCTGGGCCGGTTCGACCTCAGCCGCCAGCCGATGCTGCCGGCGCAGGGCGGCCCGCGCCGCGAGAAGCTGAGCGCCGAGGCGCTCACGGCGCTCGCGCTCACCTCCGGCTCGGCCGCGCCCGCGCTGATCGAGGCGGGCACGGCGATCGACGCGGGCGGGCTGGTCCCGGACCTGGACGACTCCAACAGCTGGAGCCAGAAGGTCGAGGAGGTGGACCCGATCGAGCTGCTGGAGGTCCAGCTCTGCAACGTGACCGCGCCGTTCATCCTGGTCAGCCGCCTGCGCGCGGCGATGGCCGCGTCGCCCGCCCGCCGCAAGTACGTCGTCAACGTCTCGGCGATGGAGGGCCAGTTCGGCCGCGGCTACAAGGGCCCCGGCCACCCGCACACCAACATGGCCAAGGCCGCGCTCAACATGCTGACCCGCACGAGCGCCCAGGAGATGCTGGACCAGGACGGCATCCTGATGACGGCCGTGGACACCGGCTGGATCACCGACGAGCGCCCGCACCCGGACAAGATGCGGCTCCACGATGTCGGCTTCCACGCCCCGCTGGACCTGGTCGACGGCGCGGCTCGCGTCTACGACCCGGTGGTGCGCGGCGAGGCGGGCGAGGACCTGTTCGGCGTCTTCCTGAAGGACTACCGCCCGCACTCGTGGTGAGCGCGGGCGCCGGTGCAGGGGCGCTCACCCGGGTGCCGTAGCCGGGGGGCGCGAGCCCGTGCTCGCGCCTACGGTCGGAGCATGAGCGTCCGAGTCACCGTCATGCCCGCCACGATCCCGCACCACCTCCGCAACCAGGAGGCCCTGCGGCTGATCCACTACAGCGACACCGAGGAGGCGGAGTACGCCTTCACGATCCTGACGAGCGGCGCGCTCGCCGTCTGGCGGCGCCGACCCGGCAGCGACGCGGCCGGCGAGCTCGAGATCATCCACGGCCCCACGACGTGGGACACCGTCCAGGGCACCGCGGACGGCGAGCTGACGTAGGCACCGGGCGCGGCACCCGCGCTCAGCCCGCGGCTTCCTCCGCAACCTCCGTGGCCTCCGCGACCTCCGCGACCTCCGTGGCCTGCGCGTCCTCTGGGTCGTCGGCTTCCAGCGCCTCCGTGGCGTCACCGGCGGCCTTCGCGTCCCCGGCCACGTCCTCGGCCAGGACTTCGGGCTCGCCCGGCTCGTCGGGCTGCTCGGGCTGCTCGGGCGCGGCCGGTTCCGGGGACGGCGGCCTGGCGTCCTCGGGGGTGGTCGCCGTGGGCTCACCGCGGAGGCGGGCGAGGTGGCGTTCGACTGCAGCGAGGCGGCGCGTGTCCGGCAGGGCCTGACGCAGGCGGACGAGGTCCGGACCGAGGCGGCGGGCTTCGGCGTCGTCCTCGATCGCGCGCCAGCAGGCCTCCGCGTTGGCCGCCGCCTGCCGGGTCTCCGGATCGTCCGCGCCTCGGGTGTCGAGGAGGCTGAGCGCCACGTCGCGGTAGAGCAGGGTCGCCTCACGTTGCAGGCCCGCCAGACGGGTGACGTGCGCGCGGACCTGGCGCAGCTTCAGCACCGGCTCGCTGTCGGTCCCGTGCGCCTTGACGGCGCTCCGCTCCAGGGCGATCGCCTCGCTGACCGCACGTGCGTGCTCGCCGCCGTCGGCGGCGGAGACGATGTCGCCGATGGCGCCACGGTAGGTCGCGAGATCGTCCTGGGCGGGCCCCGACAGATGCACGGTCGGTGCGTGCGCGGGCAGCGGCGGCATGTCGAACGGCGGGACGTCGGCGGGCAGCGCCGCGTGCGGCAGCGACGTGGTGAAGCCGGGAGGCGGCAGGGGCAGCGGCAGCTCCACGGTCACGGTCTCGGGCGAGCGCTGGAGCAGGAGGAGCGGCGCGACCGCGGCGGCAGGTGCGGGCGATGTACCGAGGACGTGAGTGGTGCCCGCTGCGGGCGTGGCGCCGGGAGCGGGGATCGCGCCGAACAGGGCCGGGCCGCCCGCGGCAGGCGGGGTGGTGCCCGCTGCGGGCGTGGCGCCGGGCACGTGGGGCGTGGCCGGGACCGGCTCGGCGCCCGGCGGCGGGGGCGCGGCGGCCGGGAGTTCCGTGTCGAGCAGGGTCGGGCCGAGGCGGCGCGAGGTGTTGCGGAAGACCTGCCAGCCCGGAGCGTGGGAGACCACGATCTGCGTCTCGGGGCGCAGCACGTGGTGGACCTGCTGTTGCAACTGCTCCGGCGTCAGCCGCTCCCCCGCGCCCGGACGTCCGCCGTGCAGCGCCTCGACCAGCGCGCGGGTGAACGTGCCCACCTGGGTCGCGTCAGGGCTGACCGCCGCCCACAGCGGCAGTCCCGCGCCGAGCGGGGAGGGCTGGACCCTCAGCTGCGGCAGCGCGTCGGTGTCCGCGCTCAGGTCGCCGATGACCAGGGTGCCGGACTGCATCGGGCGCAGCCGCAGTTCCTCCTCCAACACCCGCCAGGGCAACCGGTCGTGGTCGAGCGCCAGCGCGAGCGCGCCGGTGCCGCGGTCGCGGACGAGGTGCCCGCCGATGTGGACCAGCAGCGGCCCCTGGTGCCGGGCGGCGGCCCGCAGGTGGTCGCGGACCGTGTCCGCGTCGACGGCGGAGGGCAGCAGCACGCTGTCGACGCCGTCGGTCGCCAGCAGCACCTGCGGGGCTATCGCGGACAGGATGCGGGTGAGCGCCGGAGCGGGCCGCCCCTCGCGCGGCGGGAACCGGCGTGCGGCGCGGCCGCTGCCCCCGTCGATGACGAGAACACGCCCGCGCAGCCCGTCTCCCCCGCTCATGTGCACCCCGCTGTCGTCGCTCGCGCCGGGCGGCCCAGGTGCCCGTCCGGTCGTCCGCCACCCTACCGGCGCGACAGCGGATCGATCGCCGGGGACCGCAGCTCGTCGATCAACGCGGCGGACTCGGGCTCCAGAGCGATGCCGGTGCGCGCCGCCTTGGTCTCCAACCGGGCCACGGTGCGCTGCAGTTGCGGGCTCTCGCCCGCGTCCGCGTGGAGCAGCACGAGGTCGCGCAGGAGCAGCTCCGCGTCCGGCTCGGCCACCAGGCCGCGGTGCGCGGCGGCCTCGGCGCCCCGGTGGTCGCCCGCGCGCAGGCGACGCAGGGTCAGTTCGTGTGCGACGTCCACGACCGCGCCGGTCATCCGCGCCCGCAGCGGGTCCGCCCACGGGTAGCCGACCTCGGCGAAGGGCGCGCCGCGCACCAGCGAGAGGGCGCGCGCGAGCGCGGCGTCGCCGGCCTGGCCCTCCTCACCGAGCCCCCGGGCGCGCAGCGCCTGGAAGTCCTCCCAGTCGCACCCGAGGTTGACGGGCCGTCCGTCCGGGCCGTCACCGAGCCACGCCCGCAGCCTGCCGATCGCGTCGGCCGCGGCGTAGGCCCCCTGCGCGGGCCCCAGGGCTCGCCTGGCGGCCACCTCGACGAGCGTCGCCCGCCACTCGGCCTCGACCGGCCCGGCCGCGCCGACCAGCTCGACGGGCCCGAGCACGCGCAGCTTGGCCTCCCCCGGCACGACGCCACCGGGTGGCGCGGCGAGGAGCCCGAGCAGCCACGCCTCGGGAGCGGCCGCGTCAGGGACGAGACCGGCTCCCGCCAGGGGGACCGCCGGCCCGCGGTACGCCGCGTACGGCGCGGCTCCGCTCGCGGCGTCAACGACCGCCGCCCCAGCCCCCGGCCATGCTCCCACCGGCGGCCCGGCCGGATATCCGGCCCCGGGGACCGGCGCACTTCCGAACCGCGGGTCCACCTGCGGCACACCCGTCCCCGGTGCGGGCACCACCGCACCAGGCCCGGCACCAACCGGGCCACCGGGAACTCCCCCTGACGCCGGGAACCGCCCGCCCCCCGCCACGCCGAACCGCGGGTCCACCTGCGGCACGCCCGGCTCCGCCGGGAACTGCCCACCCGCCGAAGCACCGAACCGCGGGTCCACCCGCGGCACGGGCACCGCAGCACCAGGCCCGGCACCAACCGGGCCGCTGGGAACACCCCCTGATGCCGGGAACCGCCCGCCCCCCGCCACGCCGAACCGCGGGTCCACCTGCGGCACGCCCGGCTCCGCCGGGAACTGCCCACCCGCCGAAGCACCGAA